>NZ_LATD01000050.1 GCF_000981895.1 Streptomyces odonnellii
GCGCGGGCCGGGCGGTACCGGCCGGACGGGACCTCCGCACACCCCGCGCGGGCCGCTACCGGGTCGTTCGCCGGGTCACGGGCTTGTTGCGGTGTTGCCCGAAGTACGGGAAAGGCGGCGTGCAGGTGGGCGGGGGGCCATGGAGGGGGTAGCGTGCGTAGCGCGCCACCGGCGGTTGTTCTCGGCCGCGCGCCTCTTCGTCATCCCGCAGAATGGAAGACGATAGGTGTGCCCGAGGCGAGGTCGGGCGCGGACGTCGATGCGGCCCTCTGGTCCGCTCCGCCCGCGGCTCGTACATCACGAATCGGCCGGCGCACCCGTGATACGGCGTAGGAGAGAAGCGAGACCTGTGAGTGCTGCGACGACGCGAAGCCGTACCCCTGACCGCCTGTGCGTCGAGGCGGTGGACCTCGCCAGGGCAGCCGCCGAGGAGGCGGCCGCGCCCGGCGTAGTCGGGGAGCATGTCTCGGCGGTGGCGGACGGCGACCGGGTCGTCACCCATTTCTTCGAGTGCAAGGAGCCGGGGTACCGGGGCTGGCGCTGGGCGGTGACGGTCGCGCGGGCCTCACGGGCCAAGGTCGTCACGCTCGATGAAACGGTGCTGCTGCCGGGGCCGGACGCCCTGCTGGCTCCGGAATGGGTGCCCTGGAGCGAGCGGCTCAGGCCCGGTGACATGGGGCCGGGCGATCTGCTGCCCACGGAGGCGGAGGATCTGCGGCTGGAGCCCGGCTACTCGGGCGAGGACGCGCCGCCGCCGAACTCGGTGCTGGCCGCGGACGCGGTGACCCCGCAGAACCTCGCGGAACTGGTGGAGGCGGAGGACGCGGGGCCGGAGGAGGACCTGGCTCCGGAGGGCGGCGCGGCCGGGCGCGGCGCGCCCGGCGCTTCCGGTGCCGGAAGCGGTACGGCTGGAAGCGGTGCAGGTGGAAGCGGTGCGGCCGGGAGCGGTGTGCTGCCGACGCGGGGCACAATCGCGTCGGTCGCGGAGGAACTGGGCATGCGCCGGGCGCGGGTGCTCTCGCGGTACGGACTGCATGTCGCGGCCGACCGCTGGGACGAGGCGTACGGCGCGAAGACGCCCATGGCGCAGGCGGCGCCCGCGCCATGCGTCTCCTGCGGTTTCCTGCTGCCGCTGGCCGGTTCGCTGCGGCAGGCCTTCGGGGTGTGCGGGAACGAGTTCTCCCCGGCCGACGGGCATGTCGTATCGCTGGCGTACGGCTGCGGCGGGCACTCGGAGGCGGCGATCATGCCCAAGCCGCCGCGCCCGGCCCCGCCGGTACTGGACTCGATGGGCGCGGACGCCTTCCCGCTGCGCCCGGCGCCCGACAGCGGCTCGGTGCCCGCGGCGGGACCGGAGGACGAGTCGGAGGACCTGGGCCACTCCTGAGGCAGGCGCCGTAAGGCAGGCGTCGTAAGGCGGACGTTCGCTGCGGCGAGCCCGATTTCCGGCGGCGGCGGACGCTGGTCCGCCCTGACGGACGGCCATCCGCCAGGGCGAAGCGTCACACACCCATGAGCGACGTTCCAGCGGAATCAGCTGCCGTAGCCACCACCTCGCAGCGCCCGGAATCCGCCCGGGCAGGTGAGAGTGACGCGCTTGGCCCCGGAGAGCGGGCCGACGACGTACCGGTAGCCGTTCGAGCAGTCGACATAGACGTAATACCGGCTGCCGTCACAGGAAACAGCGAACGTGGAACCGGAGAAATACGGGTCCCAGCACCTCAGCGAGGCCTCCTGCGGCGGCACCTCTCTGTCGGCCCCGGACGTCGCCGGGGCACCCCCGCTGACGGTCCGCCCGGTGTTCAGATCGGCCGCCGAATACCCGGCCCCGCCCGGCGCGTCCGGCCCGTCCGCCGAATAAGCCGCCGGAGCCAGCCCGCCGCCGATCCCGAGGGCGAGCAGCACCAGGGCCAGGATCACGCCCAGAGATTTGAGAATCCTCATTTCGCTCCCTTTCCGCCCCGGTTCCCCCGGCACGACCCGCCGGTACTGTGCCCGGGACAATTCGAGGATCCAGCCCCCGCGATACCGCAATCAATACGGGCAAGCATTACGTTCCGTAATCGCGGCAGAATTCCTGTTTCCGTGAAATCCTTGCCGTCCCTGGGCAGAGTCGTTTCCCCTTGCCTCTCGCCCGAATAGCAGATTCACCCGAATGTGTGGCGAATTCTTGTCAATGCGGTTTTATCCAGAAAGCGGCGGGCGGTGAGGACGCGGCCGGCGGCCGGTGGGTGAACGGGGGGCGTTTTCTGGCCGTCGACCTCATTGCGTACGGCCCGCACCGGACGCGGCGGGAGTATGTCTGTCCGGGACAGCAGCCCCGCACCCCCTCGTCGGTGTGTACGCGGTACCTTCGGGCCGGACGGGGATGGTGGGGCGCAGCCGGAGCAGAGTGGAGTCGGAACGTGAGCGGCAGGACGACCGAGGGGGCCGACCCGTTCGGGACGGCGCGGCTGCGGCGTGGAGTGCTTGACGCGTGGGGGGCCAGCCCCGCGCGGTTCCGGGAGGACGCCAACGCCGAGGAGGACCTCGCGCTCGGCGGCTACCGCGACCGGCTGGTGGTCGAGCTGGCGCAGAACGCCGCCGATGCCGCCGCCCGCGCCGGGGTGCCGGGGCGGTTCCGGCTGACCCTGCGGCCCGGGACCGCCGACAGCCCCGCCGTACTGGCCGCGGCCAACACCGGCGCCCCCCTCGACGCCGCCGGTGCCGAGTCGCTCAGCACCCTGCGCGCCTCCGCCAAGCGCGAGGGCCACGAGGGCGCGGTCGGGCGGTTCGGCGTCGGCTTCGCGGCCGTGCTCGCCGTCAGCGACGAGCCTGCCGTCATCGGCCGGCACGGCGGTGTCCGCTGGTCCCTCGCCGAGGCCCGCGAGCTGGCCGGGCAGGCCGCCGCGGCCAGCGAGGGACTCGGGGACGAGCTGCGCCGCCGCGAAGGGCACGTACCGCTGCTGCGGCTGCCCCTGCCCGCCGAGGGCACGGCGCCCGACGGGTACGACACGGTCGTCGTCCTGCCGCTGCGCGACGGCACCGCCGCCGATCTCGTCGAGCGGTTGCTCGCCGGGATCGACGACGCCCTGCTGCTGACCCTCTCCGGGCTCAGCGAGATCGTCGTCGAGACCCCGGACGGGGAGCGGGTGCTGCGCCGCTCGCAGCACGGACCGTACGTCGACATCGAGGACGGCGGGGCCGCGAACCGCTGGCGCGTCGTCGCCCACCACGGCCCCACCGCGCCCGCGCTCCTCGAAGGGCGCCCCCTGGAGGAGCGGCTGCGCCCCCACTGGTCGGTGACCTGGGCCGTCCCCGTGGACGCCGAGGGCGCTCCCCGGCGCCCCCGTACCGCGCCCGTCGTGCACGCCCCGACCCCCACCGACGAGCCCCTCGGCGTACCGGCGCTGCTGATCGCTTCGCTGCCGCTCGACACCACCCGGCGCCACCCCGCGCCCGGACCGCTCACCGACTTCCTGGTCGAGCGGGCGGCCGACGCGTACGCCGAACTGCTCGGGAACTGGGAGCCCGTCTCCACCGGCACCATCGATCTGGTGCCGGGACCGCTCGGCAAGGGCGAGCTGGACGGGCGGCTGCGGGCCGCGATCCTGGAGCGGCTGCCCCGGGTCGCCTTCCTGGCGCCCGCCGCGCCCGCCGTGCAAGCCGGAAACGACGGCGCCAAGGACAGCGAGGAGCGCGAACTCCCCGCCGCCCTGCGCCCCTTCGAGGCCGAAGTGGTCGAAGGCGCCGGCGCCGACACCGTACGTGTCCTCGCCGAAGTGCTGCCCACCCTCCTTCCCGCCGGCTTCGAGCGCCGTACCGAACTGCGCACCCTCGGTGTCGGCCGGCTCCCGCTCGGCGAGGCCATCGAGCGGATCGCCGGTGCCGAGCGTCCGCCCGCCTGGTGGCACCGGCTGTACGAATCGCTCGCCGGCGTCGACCCCGAGCGTCTTTCCGGGCTGCCGGTGCCGCTGGCCAATGGGCGTACGGCCATCGGCCCCCGCCAGGTCCTGCTGCCGCTGCCCGACTCCGAGCCCGCCACCGACCTCGCCCGGCTGGGCCTGAAGGTCGCCCATCCCGAGGCCGCCCACCCGCTGCTGGAGAAGCTGGGCGCGCTGCCTGCCACCCCGCGTGCGGTGCTGACGACCCCTCAGGTGCGTACGGCCGTCGCGGCGTCGCTCGACGCGGGCGAGACCTGGTACGCCGACCTGGGAGCCGCCGCCACCCCGGACGCCGAGGAACTGGCCGAGACCGTCCTCGGTCTCGTACGGGACGCCGGTCTGGAGGCCGGCGACGAACCCTGGCTCGGCGCGCTCGCCCTGCCCGACGAGGACGGTGAACTGGCGCCCGCCGGTGAACTCGTGCTGCCCGGCAGCCCGTTCGCCTCCGTCCTCCGCGAGGACGAACTCGCCTTCTGCGACGCCGAACTGGCCGAGCGCTGGGGCGCACAGCCGCTCGCCGCCTGTGGTGTGCTGGCCGACTTCGCGCTCGTACGCGCCACCGACGTCGTCCTCGACCCGGACGAACTGGAGCCCCGCGACGGCGACTTCGCCGAGCCCGACGACGCGGGTCTGCTGGACGCGGTCGACGTCTGGTGCGAGGACGTGCTGGACCGGCTGCCCGAGACGCCCGTACCGCCGGTCGCCACGGAGATCATCGCCGTACGGGACCTGGACCTGGTGGACGACGACGCCTGGCCGCGGGCGCTGGCGCTGCTGGCCAGGCCGCCGTACCGGGACGCGGTGACCCAGTCCGTACGGATCCTGCTGCCCGACGGCACGACGGAGACCGTACGGTCGTACACCGCCTGGTGGCTGCGCGACCATCCCGTACTGGACGGGCGGCGCCCGGCCGGGCTGCGGGCCGCGGGCGGCGATCCGCTGCTGGCGGGGCTGTACGACTCGGTGGACGCGACCGGCTTTGACGACGCCCAGGTGCTGCGGGCGCTGGGGGTACGGACATCCGTCGCGGCGCTGCTCGACGAGCCGGGCGGCGCCGCCGAACTGCTGGGCCGGCTCGCCGATCCGTACCGCGAGGTCACCCCGCAGCAGCTCCACGGCCTCTACACCGCCCTCGCCGATCTCGACCCGGAACAGGTGACGCTCCCGGACGAGCTGCGGGCGGTGGTCGACGGTGAGGTACGGGTGGTCGACGCGGCGGACGCGGTGGTCGCGGACGCGCCCGACCTGCTGCCGCTGACGGGCGGGCTGCCGCTGCTGCCGGTGTCCCCGACGCGCTTCGCCGAACTGGCGGAGCTGCTCCAGGTGCGGCGGCTGAGCGAGACGGTCGTGGCGGAGGTGACGACGGACGGGGAGGAGCACACCGTTCCTGAGTCGGTCCACGTACTGCTCGGCGCGGGTACGCCCGAGGTGTACGTCGAACACGAGGAACTCCGCGCGGGCGGCGTCGAACTGGACTGGCGCCGCACCCCGGAGGGCGTGGTCCACGCGTCGACCCTGGAGGGCGTGGCGGCGGGGCTGGCGTGGGCGGCGGGCCAGTGGCCACGACGCTTCGAGGTGGCGGCGCTGCTGGAAGACCCGTCACGGACGGAGGAACTGGCGCGCGACCGCTGGTTCGACTAGCACGCCCAGCCGCGCGCGCCGTGCCGGGTCCTCATGCTCCGGACGGACCCGGCCCGTTCGTCTGATCTTCGCAAAGAGTCCGTCCTTCCCCGCGATCGCGTACAACCATTCACCGGATCCCCATGTCTGGCTTTCCGGGTCAACGGACCCGTAGAACCAGACTTGGGGACCATATGCGTATTCGTGCCACCGTTGCCGTCGTCTCCGGCGCCCTGGCCCTGTCCGCCCTCGCCGTACCGGCCTCGCAGGCGTCACAGGCAGCTCCGTCGGACAGGCACGCCCCGGCGGCCGGGCAGTACGGCTTCCCGGCGCAGCAGCACACCGCCGTGCCGCAGGCGAAGCAGCGCGCGCTGGCGGCCACGGCCGCCAACACCGCGCCCGTGCTCAACAAGATCGTTGTGAACGGCGGCAAGCCCATCGTGGTCGGCCTGACCGGCACCAAGAAGGTGTCCGTCGCCATCACCGCCTCCGACAACTCGGGCATCGTCGACGCCTCCACGATCATCTGGATCGGCAGCAGCGTCGAGGACCCGAACGGCTACGCGTTCTTCCAGAACGAGGACGCCGCCACCTGCAAGGCGGCCAGCGCCACCACCTCGACCTGCACGCTCACCGTGACGGTCGACTCGCAGGAACTGATCAACACCGACGCCAGGACCTGGAAGGTCGGCGCCATCGCGCTGGCGAAGGACCAGGAGATGGTCCGCAAGGACGCCTTCGGCAGCGTCCAGCTCCAGCGTCTGTCGCGGCTGACGGTGAACGCCGCGCCGGAGCCCGTCAAGAAGGGCAGGACCATCACGGTCACGGGCAAGCTGGACCGGGTCAACTGGGACGGCGGCAACTACACCGGCTACGCCTCGCAGCCGGTGAAGCTCCAGTTCCGTAAGAAGAACAGCACCACCTACACCACCGTCAAGACGGTCAAGGGCGCCACCACCGGCGCGCTCAAGACCACCGTCACGGCGTCGGTCGACGGCTACTACCGCTGGAGCTTCGCCGGCTCGGCCACGACCGCCCCGATCAACGCCACGGGCGATTACATCGACGTGCAGTAGGACATGCGGCAGGACACGCGGCAGGACCTGCGGCAGGACCTGCGGTAGATCGCGGCAGACGACACGACGGAGGGGCCCGGCGGACAAGCCGGGCCCCTTCTTCTCGTACGGGCAGTCGTACGGGCAGCCTCCCGCTACGCCGGGAATCTGCGTTCCACCCACCGCCAGCACAGCTCCAGCACCCCCGACGCCACCACCGCGATTCCCACCGCCGCCCAGGGCATCGTCGTACCCACCAGCTTCAGCGCGAAGAAGTGCTGGAGCGCGGGCACGCCCAGCACCACCAGGAACGCCACCCCCATCGCCGCCACCAGCCCGATCCGCCACCAGGTGTACGGGCGCGCCACGATCGCCAGGACCCACATCGCGACCAGGAAGAGCGTGAGCGTCGCCGCGCTGGTCTCCGCGTTGAGGGAGTCGGGGCCGGTGTAGTAGTGCCGGGCCACCAGATACGTGACGAAGGTGGCGAGCCCGGCGACGACCCCCGAAGGGATCGAGTAACGCATCACCCGGCGTACGAAGTTGGGCCGCGCCCGCTCCTTGTTCGGGGCCAGCGCCAGGAAGAACGCCGGTACACCGATCGTCAGCGTGGACACCAGCGTCAGATGCCGGGGCAGGAACGGATACTCCACCTGGAAGCACGCCACCAGGATCGCCAGCAGCACCGAGTAGACCGTCTTCGCCAGGAAGAGCGTCGCGACCCGGGTGATGTTGCCGATGACCCGGCGGCCCTCCGCCACCACCGACGGCAGTGTCGAGAAACTGTTGTTGAGAAGCACGATCTGGGCCACGGCCCGGGTCGCCTCCGAGCCCGAGCCCATCGAGACGCCGATGTCCGCGTCCTTCAGCGCCAGGACGTCATTGACACCGTCCCCGGTCATCGCGACCGTGTGCCCGCGCGACTGGAGCGCGCCGACCATGTCCCGCTTCTGCCGTGGCGTGACCCGTCCGAAGACCGACGCGGACTCGACGGCCTCGGTCATCTCCTCCCGTACGGCGGGCAGGTGCCGCGCGTCGACCGTACGCTCCGCACCCGGGAGGCCCAGCTTGCCGGCCACCGCGCCGACCGAGACGGCGTTGTCGCCGGAGATGACCTTCGCGTCGACGTCCTGCTCGGCGAAGTACGCGAGGGTGTCGGCGGCGTCTGGCCGCAGCCGCTGCTCCAGTACGACGAGCGCGGTCGCCTCGGCGCCGGCCACCGCGTCCGGGGCGTCCAGTTTGGCGGGGGCACCGGCGGCACGGGCCAGCAGCAGGACCCGCAGGCCCTGCTCATTGAGGCGGTCGACCCCGGCGAGCGCGGGATCACCGGGCGGCAGCAGCACATCGGGCGCGCCGAGCAGCCAGCCCGAGGAGTTGCTGCCAGTGCCCTTGGACAGGCCTCTGGACCCGCCCCCGGACTCGCCCGTGGACTCGCGCCCGGACTCGCCCCCAGATTCGCCCGCGGACTCCGCCTCGGCGAAGGCGGCGCCGCTGTACTTGCGCGCGGAGGAGAAGGGCAGCGCCGCCGTCAGGGGCCACTCGCCGCGCTCGTCCTCGTACGCGTCGACGATCGCCCGCAGGCTGGCGTTGGGGCGCGGGTCGGACGCCCCGATCGCGCCGAGGACCTTCCGTACGTACGTCTCGTCCGCACCGCCCAGAGGCCGCAGCTCACGGATGTCCATCCCGCCCTCGGTGAGCGTGCCCGTCTTGTCGAGACAGACGACATCGACGCGCGCGAGCCCCTCGATGGCCGGCAGTTCCTGGACGAGGCACTGCTTGCGGGCGAGCCGGATGACCCCGATCGCGAAGGCCACGGAGGTCAGCAGCACCAGACCTTCGGGGATCATCGGAACGATGCCGCCGACGGTTCTGGCGATGGAGTCCTTGACATCGGTCTGCTTGACGAAAAGCTGGCTGAGGATGAGCCCGGCGGCGGTCGGGATCATCATCCAGGTCACGTACTTGAGGATGGTGCTGATGCCGTTGCGCAGCTCGGAGTCGACCAGGGTGAAGCGGGACGCCTCCTCGGCGAGCTGCGCGGCGTACGCGTCGCGGCCGACCTTGGTGGCGCGGAACGCCCCGGCACCGACGACCACGAAGCTGCCGGACATCACGGAGTCGCCGGGGCGCTTGAGCACCGGGTCGGCCTCGCCGGTGAGCAGCGACTCGTCGATTTCGAGGCTCTCGCCCTCGACCACCTCGCCGTCGACGACGACCTTGTCGCCGGGGCCAAGTTCGATGAGGTCCCCGAGGACGATCTGTGAGGTGGAGATCGCGGTGGCGACGCCGTCACGCCGTACGGTCGGCCTGGCCTCGCCGATCACCGCGAGTCCGTCGAGCTTTCTCTTGGCGCGCAGTTCCTGGATGATGCCGATGCCGGTGTTGGCGAGGATCACATAGCCGAACAGGGTGTCCTGGATCGGCGCGACGAACGCCATGATCACCCAGAGCACGCCGATGACCGCGTTGAAGCGGGTGAACACATTGGCGCGGATGATCTCGGTCGTGGAGCGGCTGCTGCGGACAGGTACGTCATTGACCTCGCCGCGGGCGATGTGCCGCGCGACCTCTGCGGCGGTCAGGCCGGTGTGGCGGCCGGAGGGCCGCGGAAGCTTGATGGGGTGTACGGGGTCGAGCTCGGCGCCCGCGTCGATGGTGGGGCCATGAGATCCGCGGCCGTGCGGCTCGGGGCCATGGGGCTCGGGGCCGTCGGTGTCGATCTTCGCCCGTTGCGTCATGGTTCCGACGGTACGGTGCCGGGACGGCGATCACCCGCCGGGGGCCCGCAGATCCGACCCTGGGACGAGCCGGTACGAGAGGGAATGGTCCTGCGGGAGTACGCGAGGGGGTGCACGCCCTAAGGGGACGGGAGCGGCACCGGAGCGCGGGCGGGTACGGGGACGTGAGCGGGTGCGCGGAGCGTGGGCCGGGGCGCGGGTGGATGCG
>NZ_LATD01000500.1 GCF_000981895.1 Streptomyces odonnellii
CCCTTCCCCGTATCGCTCATCGCACCCTCCCCAACGCCGTCAACCGCGCCTGGACCGAGTGCAGCCGGTCCACCCGCACCACCACCTCCGGCACGTCCATCCCCGCCAGCGCCCGCACCCGCTGCGCGACCCGGGCCCGTACCGCACCGCACTGTTCCCCGATGTCGGACGGATAGTCCAGCTCGACCCCGACCCGTACATACGCGATCCCGCGCTGCACCGTGACCGTGGCATGCGGCGGAGCGCCCCCTTCCGGCACACCGGTGGGAAGCGCCTCCCGCGCCGCCTGCGCGGCGATCTTCGCGACCACCCGGTCGGCGATCGTGGTCGCTCCCCGCTCACCGGCCGCGACCCGGTCACCGGCCGGGCGACCGGCCATACCGTCGGCCGTACCGCCGATCACGTCACCGGCCACTCACGTCACCGCCGCCGCTCGTCGCGGTCACGGCTGCGGAAGAAGTCGCCGGGTTCCAGATCGCCATCGACGATCCGCCCGACCACGAAACCGATCGCGCCCAGCGCGGCCACCAGCACAAAGGCCCCGAAGCCACCGAAGTATCCGGCGAATCCGAGCGCCATGCCGGCCAACAGGCCGACCACCGCCATGCTCATCGTGCGCTCCCCTTCCCGCTCCGTGCCGCTTCCCGCTCCCGCGCCGCCACGGCGACACCGCCGTGGCGGCCGGCCGGAAGCCGCGGCCTACTGGAGCCGAGTGTCCTGGTCCTCGTCATCTTCCTCGTCGGGCAGCTTGACGTCGCTGACCGCGATATTGACCTCGACGACCTCAAGGCTCGTCATCCGCTCGACCGCCGAGATGACGTTCTCCCGCACGGCGGCGGCCACTTCGGTGATCGAGACCCCGTAGTCGACGACGACCTCCAGGTCGAGCGCCGTCTGCACCTCGCCGACCTCGGCCTTCACGCCCCGGCTGACGGACCTGGTGGTGCCGGGGACCCGTTCCCGTACCGCGCCGAACGTACGGGAGATACCGCTGCCCAGGGCGTGCACACCCAGCACGTCACGGGCCGCGAGCCCGGCGATCTTCTCCACCACGCCATCGGCGATGGTGGTACGGCCACGGGTCGCCGGAGCGCCTCCCCCGCGCTTGGTGACGGACGGCTTCCGCCCGTCCTCGCCCGGCAGTTCCTTGGCGGAGGGCGCCGACTGGTTGCGAGGGGTGGTGTCAGACATCGCCATTCATCCCTTCCGGGGCGGTGGTGGGACTCCGTTCCTCAGACTAGGCCCGCTTTCCCCGTACCGCGCCGTGGATGCGGCAGGCTGGAGGAATGACGACTGTGCGCGGTTCCGAGGGCTGGCAGACAGCGGTACGGCGGCTGCTCGGCCTGGGCAGACTGCTTCCGCTGGGCGGCGCCGCGGACGGCGTATGGCTGGCGGAACGGGCGGCGGTGGCCGAGCTACGGCGGGCCGCCGCCGGGCTGCCGGGCACGGTGCTCGGTACGGTACGGCTGTCGCTGGCCGACCCGGCCGCGGCGGAACGGCCGGCCGTGCCGCCGCCGCCCAGCGCGCTACCACCGGGCGAGCTGCGGATCGAGGCGGAGTTCGGCGAGGCGTTCACGGACATGACGGACGAACCGCTGCCCGCCGTGGCCGGCCGACTGCGCGCGACGCTGGCCGCGTGCGCGGCGGAGGGGCTGGGGCTGCGGGTGGCGGAGGTGGATCTGCGGGTGACGGCCCTGCTGGACTCGCCGCCGAAACCGACGCAGGCACCGCAGGCACCGCAGCGTACGGCTGAACCCGCGGAGCCGCCCGCGCCCGCTTCCGACAATGCCCACGAAGTCCTTGACGCGGCCGCCGCGGTGCCCGGCGTCGCCCGTCTCACCAGGACACTGAGCGGTCGGGCGGCCGGCCTGCCCGGGCATGTCCTGGTCGAGGTGGCGACGGCCGCGGGGCACCATCCGCTGGAGGTGGCCCGGGCGGTACGGAAGGAGGTCGCCGCGTCCGTGCCGGGCGGACCGTCGGTGGCGGTGCTGGTCACGGCGGTGGGCGTCGCGCCCTGAGGAACCCGGCCCGTACGGACCGCACCGTACGGCCAGCGGATGCGGGGGCGCGTACCCCGAAGGAAAATGGTGCAGGTCAGGCCGGGGGCCCTGCCCGTACGCCGTACAGCCATGCTTCCGCGCGAGGAGGTACGAAGCCGATGGCCTGTCCCGCCGCGGAGGTGATCCCGCAACCGGTGCTGAGCCCGCTGACCGGCGCGGCGATCTTCCTGGTGGTGACGGTCGATCCAGGCGGCGAACCGGTCGTACGGGAACTCCTCCCCGACCTGGCCGGACTCCAGCGCGCGGTCGGTTTCCGGGTCCCGGAAGGCCAGTTGAGCTGTGTCACCGGTTTCGGCTCCGAGGTCTGGGACCGGCTGTTCGGCGGGCCGCGCCCGGCAGGGCTGCACCCCTTCCGTGAACTCGTCGGAGCGACCGGCCACCGCGCGGTCTCCACCCCCGGTGATCTGCTCTTCCATGTCCGGGCCGCGCGGATGGACCTCTGCTTCAGCCTCGCCGTGGCGATCATGGACCGGCTGCGCGGCGCGGTCACGGTCCGCGACGAGACGCATGGCTTCAAGTACTTCGACGTCCGTGACCTGCTGGGCTTCGTCGACGGGACCGAGAACCCGGTCGGCCCGGTGGCGCGGGCCGCGGTGCTGATCGGCGACGAGGACGCCGCGTTCACCGGCGGAAGCTATGTGATCGTGCAGAAGTACACACACGATCTGGACGCGTGGAACGCCCTGCCGGTCGAGGCGCAGGAGTTGGTGATCGGCCGTACGAAACTGGCCGACATCGAGCTGGCCGACGAGGACAAGCCGGCTGATTCGCATGTCGCGCTGAACACGATCACCGACCCGGACGGCACCGAACGGCAGATCCTCCGCGACAACATGCCGTTCGGCAGCGTGGGGCAGGGCGAGTTCGGCACGTACTTCATCGGTTACGCCCGTACCCCGGACGTCACCGAGAAGATGCTGGAGAACATGTTCCTCGGCAGTCCGCCGGCCACCCACGACCGGATCCTGGACTTCTCCACGGCCGTGACCGGCACCCTGTTCTTCGCGCCCAGCGCCGACTTCCTCGACGATCCGCCGGACCCGCCCGGCACGGAGGCCCAGCAAACGGAGGCCCGGCAAGCGGAGACGGAGGCCACGGAGTCCGACGAGGCGGGCCGGGAAGCGGTACGCGTCGCCGAGGTCCGGGAAGCGGTACGCGTCACTGACGGCCCGGTGGCCGACGGCTCGCTCGGGATCGGCGACCTGAGGAGGAGCACCCCCGATGAAGAACCTGCACCGTGAACTCGCGCCCGTCTCCGACGCCGCCTGGGCGGATCTGGAGGAGGAGGCACGGCGTACCTTCAAGCGCCATGTCGCCGCCCGCCGGATCGTCGACGTACCCGAACCGGCCGGGTCCGGGATGGCGGCGGTCGGCACCGGCCGGCTCCGGGCCGTCGACCCGCCGGCCGACGGGGTCATCGCGCATACGCGCGTATCACGGCCGGTCGTCGAGCTGCGGGTGCCGTTCACGGTGGACCGTGCGGAGGTGGACGATGTCGAGCGCGGCGCCAAGGACGCGGACTGGCAGCCGGTGAAGGACGCCGCCCGGAAGATCGCGTTCGCGGAGGACCGGGCAGTCTTCGAGGGGTACGCGGCGGCGGGCATCGCGGGCATCCGGCAGAGCACCTCCCATCCGGAGCTGCCCCTGCCGGCCGAGGTGCGCGACTATCCGGACGCGATCAGCCAGGCGGTGTCGGCCCTGCGGCTGGCGGGCGTGGGCGGCCCGTACACCCTGGCCCTGAGCGCCGACGCGTACACAGCCGTGAACGAGACCTCCGACCACGGCTACCCGGTCCACAAGCACATCGACCGGGTGCTGGACGGCGAGATCATCTGGGCGCCCGCCATCGACGGAGCGTTTCTGCTGTCCACACGGGGCGGCGATTTCGAACTGCGGATCGGCCAGGACGTGTCGATCGGCTATCTCTCCCACGACGACAGGAACGTACGGCTCTACTTCCAGGAGACGCTGACCTTCCTGATGTACACGAGCGAGGCCGCGGTGGCGCTCACCGCGACACCGCAACTGTGAGCGATCAGTCCGTGAGGCCCGCCAGGTCGCGCAGCCGCCGGGCCTGCGACGCGCGCTCGGCCGTACGCTGCTCCTCGAAGGAGCGGCCCATGGCGCTCCGGAGCAGCGCCTTGGTCTCGATCACGGCGTCCCTGGGCGCGGCCAGCAGCGCGCTCGCCAGATCCTGGACGGTGGCGTCGAGTTCGTCGACGGGCACCACCAGATTGGCCAGCCCGGTACGTTCCGCCTCCTCGGCGTGGACGAAGCGGCCCGTGGCGCAGATCTCCAGCGCACGGGCGTAGCCGACGAGCCTCACCAGCGGATGGGTGCCGGTGAGATCGGGGACCAGACCGAGGCTCGTCTCGCGCATGGCGAACTGCACGTCCGACGCGACGACCCGGAGATCGCAGGCGAGGGCGAGCTGGAAACCGGCGCCGATCGCATGCCCCTGGACGGCCGCGATCGACACGATGTCATTGCGGCGCAGCCAGACGAAGCCCTCCTGGTACGAGGCGATGGCCGCGTCGAGATCGGCGTCGGACCGCCGGGCCAGCTCCAGGAAGGACGGCTCCCCGTCGAACCCCTCGGGGGTGAACGCCTGCCGGTCGAGGCCCGCGGAGAAGGACTTGCCCTCACCGCGCACCACCACGACCCGCACGCTGCCCGGCAGTGACCGGCCGGCCTGCGTCAACGCCCGCCACAGAGCGGGAGACTGGGCGTTGCGCTTGTCCGGAACGGTCAGTGTCACCGTGGCAACCGCGTCCTCGACGGTGAGCCGTACGCCGTCCTTGTCGAGCACTGGTCCGTGATGTGGTTCGAGCGAAGTCATACAGGCGCCTCCGGTTCGGACAGTCAGCACAGCGAGCTGAGTGACTGCACAGTAACCACCTGGGCGACCATGTGATCGACCCGGGTGGCCACCGTCCGTACCGGTGGCCGGGAGGAGCGCACCCGGCGCGTCAGGCCGACGTGGCCTTCTTGCCTCTCGTCGCTCCACCGCGTCCCCGCAGCGTGACTCCGGACTCACTGAGCATCCGGTGAACGAATCCATAGGAGCGGCCGGTTTCCTCGGCCAGCGCCCGGATGCTCGCACCGTTGTCGTACTTCTTCTTCAGGTCTGCCGCGAGCTTGTCACGCGCGGCGCCGGTCACCCGGCTGCCCTTCTTCAGAGTCTCGGCCACCCGTGCCTCCTCATGGGAAGTGCGCTCTGGACTTCTCATGATCACCCCTTACGGGCCTCCTGGCCACCCATTCGGCAAGGTCCGTACGACAAGCTTTGGCAGAGTTCAAGCTTCACGCAGGACCGGAATCCCCGGTTCCGGTCCTGCCCGTACCTACCTGTGCCCCGTATGCGGGTCGAAGTGCCAGGTCAGCGGTGTGCGCCGCGAGGCGGGGCAGATGATGTGACAGAGAGCACTCTTCGTCGCGCGGCACGCCGGGGGTACGAGACGTCCTCACACAGATGATGGATCAACGCTGAGCCGAATGATCCATACGGAGTCGATCACGGTCCGGAGCACGGTCCGGATCGCCCCCTGGATCACCGTACGGCCTGGTCTTCATACGGTCGGATCACCGCACGGCGAGGGCCGCGGAGCACCGTACGGTCACACCTGGGCCCGTACGGTCGCGCCAGGGCCCGTCACCGCCCGGACCCGTACGTCACGCCAGGGCGACCAGGTCCGCGTAGTCGGCGCCCCAGAGGTCCTCGACCCCGTCGGGCAGCAGGATGATCCGCTCCGGCTCCAGCGCGTGGACCGCGCCCTCGTCGTGGGTGACGAGGATGACCGCGCCCTTGTAGGTGCGCAGCGCGCCGAGGATCTCCTCGCGGCTGGCCGGGTCCAGGTTGTTCGTCGGCTCGTCGAGCAGCAGCACATTGGCGGAGGAGACGACCAGGGTGGCCAGCGCGAGCCGGGTCTTCTCCCCGCCGGAGAGCACCCCGGCGGGCTTGTCGACGTCGTCGCCGGAGAAGAGGAAGGAGCCGAGCGTCTTGCGGACCTCGACCAGATCGAGATCGGGCGCGGAGGAACGCATGTTCTCCAGGACCGAGCGCTCGGGGTCGAGCGTCTCGTGTTCCTGTGCGTAGTAGCCGAGCTTGAGGCCGTGGCCCGGGGTGACCTGTCCGGTGTCCGGCTTCTCGACCCCGGCCAGCAGCCGGAGCAGGGTGGTCTTGCCGGCGCCGTTGAGGCCCAGGATGACGACCCGGGAGCCCTTGTCGATGGCGAGATCCACATCGGTGAAGATCTCCAGCGAGCCGTACGACTTCGACAGGCCCTCGGCGGTCAGCGGGGTCTTGCCGCAGGGGGCGGGTTCGGGGAAGCGCAGCTTGGCGACCTTGTCGGACTGGCGTACCTCCTCCAGTCCCGACAGCAGCCGCTCGGCCCTGCGGGCCATGTTCTGCGCTGCGACGGTCTTGGTGGCCTTGGCGCGCATCTTGTCGGCCTGGGAGTTGAGGGCGGCGGCCTTCTTCTCCGCGTTGGCGCGCTCGCGCTTGCGGCGCTTCTCGTCGGCCTCGCGCTGCTGCTGGTACAGCTTCCAGCCCATGTTGTAGACATCGATCTGGGAGCGGTTGGCGTCCAGGTAGAAGACCTTGTTGACGACGGTCTCGACCAGCTCGACATCGTGGGAGATGACGATGAAGCCGCCCCGGTAGGTCTTGAGGTAGTCGCGCAGCCAGATGATGGAGTCCGCGTCGAGGTGGTTGGTGGGCTCGTCGAGGAGCAGGGTGTCGGCGTCCGAGAAGAGGATCCGCGCCAGCTCGACCCGGCGGCGCTGGCCGCCGGAGAGGGTGTGGAGGGGCTGGCCGAGGACCCGGTCGGGCAGACCGAGCGCGGCGGCGATGGTGGCGGCCTCGGCCTCGGCGGCGTATCCACCCTTGGTGAGGAACTCCGTCTCCAGACGCTCGTACTTCTTCATCGCCTTCTCGCGGGTGGCGCCCTTGCCGTTCGCCATCCGGTCCTCGTTCTCGCGCATCTTCCGCAGTACGGAGTCGAGTTCACGCGCGGAGAGGATGCGGTCGCGGGCGAGGACGTCGAGGTCTCCGGTGCGCGGGTCCTGCGGCAGATAGCCGACTTCCCCGGAGCGGGTGATGGTGCCGGCGGCGGGCATGCCTTCGCCCGCGAGGCACTTGGTGAGGGTGGTCTTGCCCGCTCCGTTGCGGCCGACGAGACCGATGCGGTCTCCCTTGGCGACACGGAACGAGGCGGATTCGATGAGGACTCGGGCGCCGGCGCGCAGCTCTACGCCGGTTGCGGTGATCACGGAAAGACTCCAGGGCGGTGTGGACGGCGGAAGAGAGCAGGCGGAGGGATTCTTCGACGCCGGCTAATGCACAAGGAGAAATGCCATGCGGGCCAGTCTAACCGTGCTGCGCAACTGCTTTCCGCTGCCCGGCTTCGGGCAGCTCCGGCGGGCGGTGGCCCGGGAGATCGTTGCCGAGGGGGGTACGTCCGGGCACGATCCTGCCGAGTCCGTCGACGGCCTTGAGTTCCGCGGTCCACGCGGCGTTCCCGGCACACGGCTGGGCGATGAGCAGGGCTCCGCCCGTACGGACATGACGCCCGGGGTCGAAGGCGCAGCCGCGGGCGGCGGGCAGCACCCAGCGCAGATCGCCGTCCTCGGTGCGGTACGCGGTGATGCGCTCGGGGGCGACGACGGCGAGCATCCGGGCCTCGGGGTCGAGGAGCTGGAGCACTCCGGTGCCGCGGCCGGGGGCGGCGGCCAGCCAGTCGGCGAGGCCGGGGAGGGCGCGGTGCCAGCGGACGGCCCGGCCGGTGGCGCTCTCGGTGTCGGTGACCAGGCCGTCGTTCCAGAGGGCGAAGGCGTGGCCGGGCGCGGCGGCGACGGCGAGGGGACGGCGGCCGGAGCGCTCATGGACCCAGCGCAGGGCGCCAGAGCGGCGGTCGTGGGCTTCGACGCGGGGGCCCACGGCACGCAGGACGGGGTCCTGGCCGGAGGGCGGGGCGGGGG
>NZ_LATD01000501.1 GCF_000981895.1 Streptomyces odonnellii
CCGCTGTTCCAGAACCCCACCGGCGCCGTGCTCTCCCCGGCGCGCCGCCCCGAGGTGCTGCGTATCGCCCGGGAGGCCGGGGCCTTCGTCGTCGAGGACGACTTCGTACGGCTCCTGGCGCACGACGACGCGGGCCCGCTGCCCCGGCCGCTCGCCGCCGACGACCCGGACGGTGTGGTCGTCCATGTCTGCTCCCTGACGAAGGCGTCGTCGCCGAGCCTGCGGGTGGGGGCGCTCGCGGCCCGCGGCCCGGTGCTGGAGCGGCTGCGCGCGATCCATGTCGTCGACACCTTCTTCGTGCCGCGCCCGTTCCAGGAAGCCGCGCTGGAGCTGGTGGGCTCCGCCGCCTGGACCCGGCATCTGCGCTCCGTCTCCACGGCGCTGAAGGCCCGCAGGGACACCCTCACCGCCGCGCTCCGCGTGGAGCTGCCCGAGCTGGATCTCCCGCACATTCCGTCCGGCGGCTATCACCTCTGGCTCCGGCTTCCCGACGGCACGGACGAGCAGGCCGTCGTCTCCGCCGCGCTGCGCGCCGGGGTCGCGGTCACGCCCGGCCGGCCGTACTTCAGCGCCGAACCGCCCGCCCCCCACCTGCGGTTGAGCTTCGCCGCGGTGGCGGGCCCGGCCGAGATCACCGAGGGGGTACGGAGGCTCCGTACCGCCTGCGACGAGGCACTCGTCCCGCCCGACTCCAGGGCGCCTGGCGCACCGCCGCGAGGAGCCTCTTGACCTGCTGGGCAATCGGCCCCACGATCACGCCCATGAGTGTTCGGGTCACGCTGGTCGCCGCCGCGCGCAGCTCGGACGTGTTCGACGAGCGCTTCGACGACGACCGGTCCCTCGACCAGGTGGGATGGTACGAGACGCAGCTCGCCGCCCACACCCTGATCCCGCTGGCCGCCGCCGATCTCCGCTACTGTTCGCCGACCCCGCGCAGCCGTGCCACCGGTGACGCGCTGGGGTTCGCGCCGCTCGCGCAGCCCGCCCTCCGCGACTGCGACATGGGCAGGTGGCGCGGGTTCACGCTCTCCGAGGTGGTGGCCCGGGAGCCCGCCGCCGTCGACGCGTGGCTCGCGGACCCGCGCGCCGCGCCGCACGGCGGCGAGCCCCTGCTGGCCTTCATCTCCCGGATCGGGGGCTGGCTGGACACCCGTCCCGCGCAGGACATCGCCGCGATCGTCGCGGTCGCGGAACCCGCGGTCGTACGGGCGGCGCTGGTGTACGCGCTGAAGGCGCCGCCCCGGACGTACTGGTACGTGGATGTCCGCCCGCTGTCGACGGTCACCCTGAACGGCACGCCGGGGCACTGGCACCTCCAGGTCGGCGCCGCCGGATAACCGCACCGAGTGGCGCCCGGCGGCCCGGTCCTGGCCGGACGCCACGGAGGTGTCAGCGGGGCGCCAGGCCCGCCGCCGGGCCGTGCGGCAGCCGTACGACGACCACCGCGCCGCCGTCCGGAGCGTTGCCGAACGCCAGCGTGGCCCCGACCGCCCTCGCCTGCCCGAGCGCGATCGTCAGCCCCAGACCGTGTCCGGTGCCCCGCTCGCGCGCTCCCGTGCGGAACCGCTGCGGCCCGTCGTCGAGCAGCCCGGGCGGAAAGCCCGGGCCCCGGTCCCGTACGGAAATGGTGGTGACACCGGTCGTGGCGTCCACCCCCACTGTCACCGTCACCGGCGCCCGTCCGTGCCGGTGGGCGTTGCCGACCAGATTGGTGACGATCCGTTCCAGCCTGCGCGGATCGGTCCACACACGGACGGCCGCCGGGTCGGCCACCCCGGGGGCCAGCACCGCCACCTCGCCGCGGGCTCCGGCCCGTTCCACCGCCTCCTCGACCAGCGCCACCAGACCGCACAGCCGCGGATCGGCGCGCTCGACCCCCGCGTCGAGCCGGGAGATCTCCAGGAGGTCCTCCACCAGCGCGCACAGCGCCTTCACCCGGTTCCGCACATAGCGCTCGGCCTCGCCGTCCGGCAGCAGTTCGGCGGCGGTGAGCAGACCCATCAGCGGGGTGCGCAGCTCATGGGCGACATCCGCGGTGAAGCGCTGTTCGTTGCGCAGCCGCGTCTGGAGCGAGGCGGCCATCGAGTCGACGGCACCGGAGATCTCGGAGATCTCGTCGAACGCGCGCGGGCGCGCCGAGATCCGCGCGTCCAGATCACCGGCCGCGATCCGCTGGGCGGTCGCGGCGGCCGATCTGAGCCTGCGGCTCATGTTCCTGGCGACCAGACTCACCAGCGGCAGAACGACGGCGGCCGTCAGCAGTCCCGCTCTCAGGACGCTCTTGTTGAACGCGTCCAGGTCGTTGAGCGCCGGGCCCAGCGGGAGCCGTACGGACAGGGTCCGCCCGGCGGCCGGCCGCGCCGCCCACATCGCGGGGCCGTCGCCGCCGGTCTCGCCGTGCCCGTACTGCGTACCGCGGCGCCCCTGCCGTACGAGGGCGCGCAGCTCACCCGGGACTCCGGGCGCGTCCAGTTCGGCTCCCGTACCGCCGACCGTTCCGGTGCGCGCGTACGCCACGGCCGCGCGGTCGAGCGTGAGCGTGGCGATGGAGCGCGACTGCTCCAGCTCGAAGGCGCGCGAGGCCCGGTCGACCAGCACGACCAGCACGACGACGGCCACACAGGTCGCCGCGGCCACGAGGCCCATGATGCGCCACTGCAAGGAGCGCAGCGGATACGCGGCGGAGAGCGCGCGCGGCGGGACGAACGCCGGCGGGCGGGGTGTCGGCGGGCGGCCGTCCGGCGGAAGGGGGG
>NZ_LATD01000502.1 GCF_000981895.1 Streptomyces odonnellii
CTGGAAGGCCGTCCGGCTGTGCCCGGGCACACCGTCGCCGCCCGGGCGGTGCCGCCAGTACTGGCCGCCCGGCCGCGGCCCGGCGTCCACCAGCGCCACCCGCGCGCCCGCGGCAGCGGCTGTGACGGCAGCCGCGAGACCGGCCGGTCCCGCGCCCAGGACGGCGAGATCGTATGGAGTGTCAGCACGCGAGATCGTCATGGCCCGCTCCTTCCTGTGTCTGTACGAGGTCCCCGGGGGCGGCCTCGACCAGACAGGCCCGGTTGTTGGGGCGGCCGTTGACGACGACCAGACAGTCGAAGCAGATCCCGATCCCGCAGAACACCCCGCGCGGCGCGCCCCCGACCCGGGTGCGGCGCCATGAGCGGCGCCCGGCGGCGATGAGCGCAGCACCGATGGTCTGACCATTTTCGGCGCGGACCGTCTCGCCGTCGAAGCGGAACTGGAAGGACACCCCGGTCGCTTCGGCCTCCGGGCCGGAAATCGGCTCAGATCCCTGGTCGGTGACGGGATTCGTGTCCGGGCTCACGCGGCGGCCTCCTCGAACCGGTCCGGGCGGAAGGGCGTGAGGTCCAGATCCGGTTCCGCCCCCGTGATGACCTGCGCGATGAGCCGCCCCGTACCGGTGGACAGCCCGATCCCCGCGCCCTCGTGCCCGCCCGCGTGCAGCAGACCGGGGGCGCGCGGATCGGCGCCGATGACCGGAAGATGGTCCGGGCAGTACGGCCGGAATCCCAAGTAGCTGCGCAGCAGCGTCACTTCGGCGAGAAACGGAAAGACGGCGATGGCCTGCGCCGCCAGCTTGCGCAGCACCGGCAGCGACACCGAGCGGTCGAAACCGACCCGCTCACGGCTTGCCCCGATGAGTACGGTGCCGGCGCGGGTGCCCTCGACCACGACCGAGGTCTCCAGGGCCGCGCTTCCGCTGGCCACATTGGCGACATACTCGGCGGTGTACACCTTGTGCCGGATCACCCGGGGCAGTGGCTCCGTGACCAGGATGAACCCCCGGCGGGGCAGCACCGGAACCGGCACCCCGGCGAGCCCGGCCGTCTGCCCGCTCCAGGTCCCGGTGGCGTTGACGACGGAGCCGCCATGGATGACGGGCGCCGAGGACGAATTCGTACGGACACCGCGGACAGCGCCGCGGCCGTCCCGTACGAATCCGGTGACCTCGGTGCCCGGCAGCACGGTCGCCCCCCGGGCGCGGGCCTCACGTAGCAGCCGCGCCGCCGCGAGCATGGGCTGGACCTGGCTGTCCTGCGGGTAGTACGCGCCCGAGACCACATCCCGGGTGATGTTGGGCTCCCGTTCGACGACTTCGGCGGCGGAGATGTCGACGGCGTCGATCCCGGCCGCGCGCTGAACGGCGGTGAGTTCACGGAGTCCGTCGGCGGTCGGCTCCGCTGCGGCCACCACGACGCCGCCCTTCGGCTGGTACTCCAGCCGCTCCGCCCCCACCGCCTCGGCGGCCTCCCGCCACAGCCGCGAGGAGAGCAGGGCGAGATCGAGTTCGGGCCCCGGCTCCTTGTCGGAGAGCAGGATGTTGCCCTCGCACGCGGCCGTCGTACCGCTCGCGATCGCGCCCCGCTCGACGACGGTGACGCGCAGGCCCGCCAGCGAACAGTAGTAAGCACAGGCGGCACCGACCATGCCTGCCCCGATGACAAGGACATCGGGAGATCGATCCGAGGTGTTCATGGCAGTACAATGTCACGCTGCAATGTCGCGCACCATACCCAGATTCTCCCGCCGGACCTTCCGCCCGCTCAGGGCTCGGCGCCACTGCTCCCCAGCAGCTCCCTCCGTAACGCCAACTCGACTTCGTTCAGCGGGACTTCGGGGCAGAGCCGCTCGGGATGACCGCGAACCGGCCCGGTCAGCGGCCGGGAGCCGGGCCGGGGCTGCGGGGCCGAGGGGGGAATGTAGACCCAGATCTGACCGTAGGCGATCATCCACTTCCCCATGGAGGAGACAAGGGAGCGCAGGAGCCGGGCAAGACGGAGGCACATGCCCGAAGGATGGCGCAGCCCGCTGGAGTCGGACCCGAACAGTCGCTGTAATTTTTCGGCCAATCAGCGTACGCATACGATCTGCCTGCTGCACGGACAGGCCATGGGCAACGATCGAACAAGTTTGCGCATCTGCAATGGAATGGCCCACCCGGAACCTTTCCGCCGTCGAGTAGCGAATTCGGTCACGGCGCGGTTCTGTGCAGAGAGAGCCGTACACACCGAGGAGGCCGGAATGAATCGACTGGTCGAAGGAGCATTCAAAGGAGCCGCGGCCGGGGCCGCGGGCATCACGGCTCTGAACGTCGTCGGGTATCTCGACATGGTCGTACGGGCGCGGCCGGCCAGCACCACCCCCGAAGGCACCGTGGTACGGCTGTCGCAGATGCTGCGGCTGCCCATTCCCGGCTCCGCGTCGGCGCGGGCCAACCGCATCGCCGGTCTCGCGCCCCTGACCGGTATCGTCGCGGGCCTCGCGGTGGGTGCCCTGCTCGGGACAGCGCGCTCGGCGGGCTGGCGGGCGGGGCATGTGACCGATGGGGCCGGGACCACGCTGGCGGCCCTGATCGGCACGAACGGCCCCATGACGGTGCTCGGGGTCACCGACCCCCGTACCTGGTCGGCGCTGGACTGGGTGTCCGACGTACTGCCCCATCTGGCCTACGCGGCGGTGACCGTCGCGATTCTGGAGGGCCTCGACGGCCAGTCGGTACGCCCTGCTCAGCGGGGAGGACGCGCGGCGGGCTGCCGGAAACCCCGTTCGCGTGCGAGAGAAGTAACGAGAGCCACGGTCAGAAAGGCGACGGGCAGGGCCGGTGCGACAAACCGTACGTCGGTGACCAGATAGCCACCCCATACGGCGCCGACGGGCAGTGTCAGGATCAGAAGCACGGTCTTCCACCGCAGCCGCCGCTTCGTGACCAGTTCCGCCAGGACTCCGGTGAGTGTGCCGGTGAGATAGGTGGTCGATACGTTGGGGGCGCCCGCGACCCGTACTACGGCGCTCTGACAGCCCATGGCGAAGGCCGCCGCCACCAGCAGCCCGATCCGCGTTCCCGGGCCGGGCCTTCCGGAGACCGCCAGCCAGCAGACGAGGACTCCGCAGAGCACCAACAGCTCGGCGGCCAGGGCGGTTTGATGGGCCCCGTACCCCAGCAGGCCACGCTTCGCCACGGCGATCCGGGTACCGGCGAGGGCACCGCAGATATATCCGCCGAACGCCATCAGGGCGTGTGCCGCGAGGGAGAGATCCTGCGAGCCCACGGCCAGTCCGAGCAGCGCCATGTTCGCGGTCATGACGCTGGTGAATACACCTCCGAGCGCCAGGAAGCTGATCGCGTCCACCGACCCGGTCGTCAGGGTGAGCGCCAACACCACCCAGGACGAACCGAGCCGGTCCGCTGTCGCCGGGTGCGAGGTGCTGTCCTGGTCGGGCGGCCGGCCGTCAGGGGAGGATGGAGTCGACATAGCCGCCGTCGGCCCGCAGCGCTCCCCCGGTCGTGGCGGATGCCTGCTCGGAGCTGAGATAGACGACGAGATTCGCGATTTCCTCGGGCTCGATCAGCCGCCCGAGGAGTGACTGGGGCCGGTGCTCACGCATAAAGGTGCGCTGCGCCTCGTCCCAAGGCAGGGATCTGCTCACCAACTGGTAGACGAAGTCCTCGACGCCGCCCGTGTGCGTGGCGCCGACGATGACCGAGTTCACGGTGACACCGGTGCCCGCGGAGGCCTTGGCGAAGCCCCTGCTGACCGCCAGCAGCGCGGTCTTGGTCATGCCGTAGTGGATCATCTCGGCGGGGATCACCACGGACGCGTCACTGGCGATGTACTGGACGCGGCCCCAGCCACGGGCGATCATCCCGGGCAGATAGGCGCGGGTGAGCCGGATGGCGGACAGGACGTTTACCTCGAAGTAGCGCCGCCACTCGTCGTCGCTGATCTCCAGTGCCGGGCGGGCTTCGAAGATCCCGAGGTTGTTGATGAGGATGTCGGCCTCGGCCAGCAGTTCCAGCGCGCGGACCGCGCCCTCCTCCGTACCGAGGTCCGCCACCACCGGCACGACGCTCGCGTGCGGAGCCTCCTTGAGAAGGCGCGCCACGGCCTCCTCCACGCCCGAAGGGTCCCGCCCGTTGACACCGACACGCGCGCCCGCCCGGGCGAGCCCCGCCGCGATCGCGGCGCCGATGCCCTGTGTCGATCCGGTGACAAGGG
>NZ_LATD01000503.1 GCF_000981895.1 Streptomyces odonnellii
GCGGGGCGGGGTGGTCAACGGGGTACACCTCTGCGGCAGTAGGGCAGTACGCCCATACGATCAGCGCCTCCGGGTGCCGCACGGGCGGCGCGCGTCGCTGTCCCCCGTACGCGGTAACGTGGCTGGCCGTACCGCCGTCTCCCGAAGGACCCAGAAGCCTCCATGCCTGCCCAGCCCCCCGCGGTCTCCGTGATCATGCCGGTGCTCAACGAGGAACGTCATCTCAGGAACTCGGTCCGGCACATCCTCGACCAGGAGTACGAAGGCGAGATGGAGGTGGTGATCGCGCTCGGGCCCTCGACGGACCGTACGGACGAGATCGCCGCCGAGCTGGTACAGGAGACCGCGTCGCACCCGCGCGCCAGTGTCCGTACCGTCCCCAACCCCACGGGCCGCACGCCCGCCGCGCTGAACGCCGCGATCAAGGCGTCCAGCCACCCGGTGGTGGTGCGGGTCGACGGCCACGGCATGCTCTCGCCCGACTACATCGCGACCGCGGTACGGCTGCTGGCGGAGACCGGCGCGCAGAACGTCGGCGGGATCATGCACGCCGAGGGCGAGAACGACTGGGAGCGCGCGGTGGCCGCCGCGATGACCTCGAAGATAGGGGTCGGCAACGCGGCGTTCCACACCGGAGGCGAGGCGGGGCCCGCCGAGACGGTGTATCTGGGTGTCTTCCGGCGCGAGGCCCTCGAAGAGCAGGGCGGCTACAACGAGGAGTTCATCCGTGCCCAGGACTGGGAGCTGAACTTCCGTATCCGCGAGGCCGGCGGCGGGATCTGGTTCTCGCCCGAGCTGCGGGTGCGGTACCGGCCGCGGCCCTCGGTCAGGGCGCTCGCCAAGCAGTACAAGGACTACGGGCGCTGGCGCCATGTCGTCGCCCGCTACCACTCCGGCTCGATCAATCTGCGCTATCTCGCGCCGCCGGCCGCGGTCTGCGCGATCGCCGCGGGCATTGTGGTCGGCGCGGTGCTCACGCCCTGGGGGCTGATCGTCCCGGCCGGCTATCTCGCCGCGATCGTCGCGGGCTCGGTGCCGGCGGGCCGGGGGCTGCCGCTGAAGGCCAGGCTCCAGATCCCGGTGGCGCTGGCGACCATGCACATGTCGTGGGGGTACGGCTTCCTGACCAGCCCGCGGTCCCTGGCGAAGAAGGTCATCGCGAGCCGCCGCCCCGCCGTACGGCCGGCGGTCGAGGCGTAACCGTACGTAGGGGGCGGGGCGTAACCGTACGCGCGGAACGCGGGCGGCCCGGTCAGCGGTGGAGCGCGGGCACGCCCCGGTCAGCAGGACGTGGGCAAGTCCCAGTCAGCAGCAGGACGCGGGCAGACCCCGGTCAGAAGCGGTACGGCGCGTACACCGGCATGCACTTGTCCTTCTCCGAGCCGTTGAGCGGGTCAGCCGACTCCGGTATCCCGCCCGCCACGGGCTTGGACGCCTTCGGATACGAGGCCCCCTCGCGCCAGTCCGCGCCCACGACCAGCGTGACACCCGAGACGTCCGTCGACCGCTTCACCGAACTCAGCGGGATTCCCAGGGACTTGGCCACCGCCTGCGCGTCCCCCTCCAGATCCGCGCTGGGGAAGGTGACCGACGTCCGCTCCTGCGGACTGGGCGTGGAGTCCGCCTGGGCCAGGGTGTAGCCCTTGGCGTTGAGCCGCGCGGCGATGTCGGCGGCGCGGCGCGGCACCGCGCTCTGCTGCTCGCTGCCCGTGCCATTCCGTACGATCACGCCGGTCTCGGCGGGCGGCGCCGCCGGGTCCTTGGAGAGCGGCTCGGCGGGCTCGGCGGTCTTCTTGGCGTCGGCGGGGCCGCCGTTGCTGTCGAAGGCGACGTCCTCGCGGACCATCTCCCAGACCTTGTCGGCGTCGGGCTCCAGGGGTATCAGGTGGTTACGGTCGAGGGGGTCCTCGACGGACGGCATGGTCGTCATGGTGAGACGGTTCGTCGGCACGCTCTTGAGCTGCATGGCCAGGTCGTACAGCTTCTTGACCGTACCGATCTCCTCGGACACCTCGAGCGACTTGGTCGCCGCCTCCGCGAGACCGGTCAGCCGCATCGTGTCGGTGAAGACGTTCTGCGACTTCAGCTCACGGATCATCGCGTTCATGTACATGTGCTGGGCCTTGGCGCGGCCCAGGTCGCTCTCGAAGGCGTGCCGGGTGCGCAGCCACTGGAGGGCCTGCTTGCCCTGGATCTGGTGCGTACCGGCGGTCAGTTTCAGCCCTGAGCCGCCCGGGACGCCGGGCAGCGGCCGGTCCCAGACATTGTTCTGGACGCAGACCTCGACGCCGCCTATCGCGTCGGCCATGCTCACCACACCGGAGAAGTCGATCGTCATCCAGTGGTCGATGTAGACGCCGGTCAGCTTCTCCCAGGTGCTCAGGGTGCAGCCGGCGCCGCCGCGGGCCAGGCTCTCGTTGATGATCGCGTTGGTCTTCGGCCAGACCTTGCCGGTCCTGGCGTCCTTGCACTCGGGGATGTCGACCCGGGTGTCGCGCGGGATGCTCACGACCGAGGCGTTCTTCCGGTCGGCCGAGACATGGACCAGCATCTGGACGTCGCCCAGGGGCGGGTTGCCCGCGGTGTCCTTGCTGCCGCCGAGCTTGACGTTCTCGGCTGTGGCGCGGCTGTCGGAGCCGATCAGCAGGATGTTGAGGGGGGTCTGGCCGGCGCCGTTGGCATCGGGTTTCCTGACCCCCGTGGAGCCGTTGCTGCGGTCGCCGCTGCGGATATTGGCGTTGAGGTGCCGGTAGTAGAGATAGCCGGCGCCGGCGGTGCCGAGCAGGAGGAGTACGAGGACGCCGGCGATCCAGCGGAGTACTCGCCAGGGACCGCGCCTGGAGCGGCGGCGGGCGGCGGAGCCACCGGCGGTCCTGTCCCGGCCGTCCTTGCCGTGGGTCGCGGCCTCGGTCTCCGCGTCTCCCGTAGCGGCGCTGTCAGCCGGAGCGCCGCCGGCCGCCTGAGCGGTGCTGCTCGGAGCCGTGTCCGGGGCCGCGTCAGGGCCGTCGCCGCGGTCCGTCGGGCCTGAGCCCTCCGTGTCCGCCGCGCCGGTCCCGTCGCTCTCGTACAGGCTGTCGTCCCAGCCCAACTCCCGGGGATGCGGTACGTGTTCGCCCGCACCCTCCCGCTGCACACTGCTCTGACGCACCAAGATCCCCCCGTCAGCCCGTCCGTACCAGCCGTCTGGGCCGTATGAGCCGGACAAGCCGCGTAAGCCGTATCAGCCGCACAAGTCTTCGGTCCGCCGTCACTTGGCACAGACCTGCTTGTCGGCTTCCACCTTCTGCACACCTTCCGGCGCCTTTGCCGGTCCGGTGATGGGTATGCCCGCGCCCTTGAAGTCCGCCCCGAGGGTCAGCGTCATCGCCTCAAGCCCCACGGCGTCCTCCGTACCCGGCTTCAGAGCCGCGGCGGGCAGCCCCATCATCGCAGCGAGCGCCCGCGCCTGGTCCGCCTGGTTCGGCGCGTACTCCAGGGTCGTCTTGGGCAGGTCGGCGCCGGGGGAGTTGCCCTTGTTGGTGGACTTCGGCACGCCCTCGGTGTTCTGGAGCCAGGCCAGGGTCTCCTGCGCGGAGCCCTGCGGGCCGCCGCCGTTGTACACGTCGACCCGTACGTCCTCGGGAGCGGCCTTGGGGCCCTTCAGCAGCGCGGCCTGCTTGCTCTTGGCCGCCGCCTCCTGCTGCTTCACCTCGGTGAGCGACGTGTCGCTCTGCATCATCGCGAACAGCGGCTTCGCCCTGGTGTCATCGACGATCACCGTGGCCTTGACGACCTCCGCCGGGTTGTCGACCACCGGCAGCGTGGTGAAGGTGATGTTCTTCGGGTTGACCTTGGCGAGTTCCTTGGCGAGGTCGCTGAGCTTCTGGATGCTGCCGATACCGGTGTCGACGGTGAGCGCCTTCGTCGCGGCCTCCGCCAGACCGAACAGCTTCTGCGGGTCCGTGAGGGTGTCGCCGGACTTGATCTTCCGGATCATCGAGCCGAGGAACTGCTGCTGCGTCTCGATCCGGCTGAGGTCGCTCTCGTTGCCGAAGGCGTGCCGTGTCCGTACGAAGGCGAGGGCCTGCTCGCCCTCGACGGTGTGGGTGCCCTTGCTCAGCTTGAGATGGGACTTGGGGTCGTCGACGTCCTTGGCGACACACACCTCGACACCGCCGACCGCGGTCGACAGTGTCTTGACCGCGTTGAAGTCGGCCATCATGAAGTGGTCGACCGTGAGTCCGGTGATCTCCTTGACCGTACGCATCGTGCAGCCCGGGTCGCGGCCGTCCTGGCCGAGGCTGGTGTTGAACCGGACCTGCGAGGTGCCTGGGATGACCTCGGTGCCCTCGGCGGTCTTCGTCTCGCAGTCGGGCACGTCCGTGATCAGGTCGCGCGGAATGGACAGCACCGTCGCGTTCGTACGGTCCTTGGAGACATGGAACAGGAGATTGGTGTCGGCGTGGCCGACGCTGCCCGCGTCTCCGTACCCCTCGTTGCCGGCGCCGGTCCGTTTGTCCGTGCCGATCAACAGTATGTTGATGGCCTGGTCCTTCTTGAAGCCGCCGCTGCCCGCGCTGCCGATGTCGATCTTCTCGATGTTGCTGTTGAGGTGCTGGTAGTAGGCGTACCCGCCGATGGAACCGGCGACGAGCAGAACCGCCAGCGCCCCGCCGGTCCAGACCAGCACCTTCTTCTTGCCCGACTTCTTCGCCTTGCGCTTGCGGCGGCCGGCTGCGGCGGACGCGCTGTCGGGCTGGCCCTTGCCCGCACGACGGCTGCGCTGCCCGGGGACGTCGGCGCGGGTGCCCGCGCTCTTACCCGTGCCCGTGGAACGGCTTTCGGTGACCGTGCTCGTACCCGTACGCGCGGAACCGTTTCGTGCGGTGCGGGCGGCGCCGGTACGTGCCGTACCGCTGCGGGGAGTGCCCTCGGCCGGTGTGGCGTTCTCGGCGCTCTCGCGCGGGGCGCCCGCTCTCCGGGCCCCCGGCTGTCCGGCACCGCCACGTCTGCCGGCGCCCCGTGGGCGGGAGGAGGGCGGCTGCCCTGTGGAGTGGTCCAGTCGCAGTTCGTAGTTACCCGTCTGCGGGTTGAGGACCCACTGGTCGGCGGGGTCGATTTCGTCCGCCTGCCCACGGCTATGCGCATCCACGGTTGCTTGAATCCTCCGTCGGTGCCACGCGAGGCGCCTCCCCCAAGGCGCTCGGTCTTTCGATCCATCAGTGCACGGCCTCGTGGGCCAAAACACCGGATCGCGTCACACTATCCGCCCGGTTCAGTGTCGAGCGACGCCAGTGACAAATTCCACGACCCTTACAAGCGGGCAATCCACCCAATCTTCATAGACTGAAGGTCTCTCTTTGGACATCGTTTTACTCACACAGGCCCGCCGCGGCATTCGAACCCTCGAAAGTGGGGGTGGAGCCCGGACTTGGGGCGGTGCTTGGGGCGGTGGTGGGAGTGGGGCTGTTCCGCTCCGTACCGCTGTCCTTCGCGTCCGCGGTGTCCTTGGCGGACTCCGTAGCACTGTCCGTGGGGGACTGCGAGATGGAGACGGGTTCGTCCTCGCGCAGCCGCTCGAAGAGATTCTCCGCGTCGGGCTCGACGAGTTCGTCGCGATTCGGGTCCGCGCTGTAAGGCTGGCGCGGCACCGTCATGAATTGCACCTTTTCGGTCGGTACGCTCTGCATGGAGCGCGCCAGTTCATAAAGGTCGGGCAGGGTGGCGAGTCCCGGATCGGTGGTGAGGGACTTCGTCGCCGCGTCCAGCACCGGATAGAGCCGGGTCGGATTGAGCAGTACGCCGTTGCTCCGCACCTTCTTGAACAGCGCGCCGAGGAAACGTTGCTGCCGCTCCATGCGCTGGGTGTCGCTGCCGTCGCCGATGCCATGGCGCGCCCGTACGAAGCCGAGTGCCTGCTCGCCGTCCAGAGTCTGCCTGCCGGCGGGCAGGCGGAGAAGTGCCTGTACGTCGTCGACGGGCTCCTTGAGGCAGACCTCGACGCCGTCCACCGCGTCCACCACGTCCTTGAAGCCTGTGAAATCGATCACCATGTGGTGATCGATCCGTATGCCCGTCAGCTTCTCGACCGTACGTATGGTGCAGGCGGCGCCGCCGAACTGGAACGCCCAGTTGAACTGGGCGAACTGGGCCGTGCTGCGGGTGCCGTCCGGCTTGCGGCAGCTCGGGACCTCCACCATCAGATCGCGCGGCAGGGACACGGCCGTGGCGCTCTGCCGGTCGGCGGCGAGATGCAGCAGGATCGTGGTGTCGGAGCGCTGTGAACCGCCGTCGTCCTGACCGTACTTGCCATTGCCCTCGCCTGAGCGGGTGTCCGAACCGATGAGCAGGATGTTCTTGGCATCCAGCACGATCGGGGTGGGACGTTCCTTCTCGTACGTACGCAGCTCGGCGGCGGTGGTGGTGTCGGTCCTGATGTTGCCGTCGAGTTTCTTGTAGAACCACCAGCCCACACCGGCGGCGGCGAGCACGACGACGGAGGTGCCGAGCGCGGTCCAACGCAGCCAGTGGTGGCCGCGGTTGGGGCGCGATGCGGTGATCCCGGCATCGTTGTCGTCGTCGGCTCCGTCGCCGGTACCGGCCGGTTCGGCCGGCGCTTTGCCAGCACTGTCGGTCACGTCTGCGTCCATCCTTCAGGGCGTCGGCGGCGCGCTGAGCCGCCGGTTGCAGGGGTAGACGGGCGAACGCGGCGGTTGGTTGTGCTGTGAGTTGTGTGAGTTGCTGTGAATCGCGGGTGTCCCCGAATCGTCCACCGCTCGGTGACGGTGCGTGTTACGGGGAGGTTCGGGGGTGATGACGACGGTGTGTTGACGGTGACGGGGTGTGGTGGTGTCGGTGTGTGTTGTGACGGTGACGGTGTGTTTTCCGTTGGTCACGGCTTGAACGCTGCCCGCTGAACAGCGCTGCCTGTTGCCCGGTCCCGCCGCCCGGCCCGGCCGGTGGATCAGAGCGCGCGGTGGGTCACCCGCTCGCTCTCGGCGCGCTTTTCGAGGCCGTCGGCCGGCAGCCGGTCGAGATGGCGGCAGAGCACGGCGGAGGCGCCCGCGGCGAGCGGTGCGAACAGCCCGGCCGACAGCCCCTCCCAACTCCCGTACGAGAGCCCCGACATCAGCCGGGATCCCGCCGTCAGACCGCGCCCGTCGGCGTCCTCGCGCGCCCGCGCGACGAGTTGGGCCGAGGTCAGTTCCGTACCGTCCACGCTCAGCGCGGGTCCGTCCGGGTCCACGGGTGCGTACGGTACGAAGCGGTCGCCCTGGCCCGGCACCTCGACCGCGTAGTCGATGAAGCCGTCCGGCGGCTGCGGGAACCGGCCGCCCAGCGGGCGCAGCGCGAGCGCCACCCGCTCCCCGCCGCAGGCGCGTGCCGCGTCGAGTGTGTCCGGGCCGCTGACGACGAGATCGGCATCGGCCGGGTCGCCCCCGATCCCGACGGTGACACCGACCGAGGAACAGGCGAGCAGCCACACCGCGCTCTGCCAGTGCGCGGGCAGCAGCAGCGCGAGCCGGTCGCCCGGGGCGGCGGCGAGATCGCCCTGGAGGAGGTTCGCGGTCTTGGACACCCAATTGGCGAAGGTGGCGACGGACAATTCGACGCGCTCACCGGTGGCATCGTCGTAGAAGGTGATCAAGGGGCGGGCCGGATCCGTGGCGAGAGCGGATCGCAGCAGGTCGGCGGGGGTGCGGTCGCTGGCATTCACCCGGGAAAGGGTACGCGGCGGAGCGCGGCGGCCACGGCCGTACCGGTGACGCGGTCCACCGGTTGGACCGCCGCGCGCCCGGCTTTCCGGCCGCTCCCCGGCGGGCGGGTACGGCGACCCGCCCCCAGGATCGGCACATGCGTGCCTACTTCGCCACCCCGGTCGCCCTGACGTACACCGTCACCCTGACCCTTCCGCTGGCCATCCCGCTGTCCCTGCCGCTGTTCCTGCTGCCGGCGAACGCGGCCGTCACGGACCGCGCGGCTCCCGGGGCCCGCGCATCGGCGGCGGTCGCGTTACGGCATGACGCGGGGCGGGAGGCCGACGCGGCGGCGTCGCGGACGGCTCCCGCCGATCCCGGACCCGATCCCGGACCCGATCCCGGACCCGGACCCGGCCCCGGTTCCACGCGGTCGCTTCCGCTGACGGCCTTCGCCGCCACCGACCGGCTGTCCGGCGCCGCCCCCGGCATGGGGCTGACCCGCCGGCATGTGCAGCGGTTCTCCCTGCTCGGTGTCGTCTGGGACGACGCCGACGCGGAGCTCCGGGGCACCGTCGAGGTCCGCACCCGCTCGGCCGCCACACACACCTGGTCCGGCTGGCAGAGTCTGCGGACCCACAACCGCGAGCACGGCGCCGACCCCGGTACGGCCGAGCGTGCGGCGGCCGGTGTGCGCGGGGCCACCGCGCCGCTCTGGGTGGGACGTTCGGACGGCGTCGAGGTCCGCGTACGGCCGACGGAGCGGCCGGGCAGGGCAGGACCGTCCCATGTGCCGCTGCCGCAGGGACTGCGGCTGGACCTGGTCGACCCGGGTGACGATCCCGTACGGCACGGCCGGGCCGGAGTCCCGGCGGAGGCCGTCCCCGCCGAGGCCTTTCCCGCCGCGTCCGTCCGCGCCGACGCCAACTCCGCGGCGTCCGTCTCCGCCGCGTTCGCGAGGCCGTACATCGGACCACGTCCCCGTATCGTCACGCGCGGTGGCTGGGGCGCCGACGAGTCGCTGCGCGAGCGGCGGTTCGGCTACAGCGGCACCGTCACGGCGGCCTTCATCCACCACAGCGCGACCGGGAACAACTACACCTGCCGGCAGTCCGCGTCCGTTCTGCGCGCCATCTACCGCTACCACGTCAGAAGCTACGGCTGGCGCGACTTCGGCTACAACTTCGCCGTCGACAAGTGCGGAACGATCTACGAAGGCCGTGCGGGCGGCATCGCGAAGCCCGTCCTGGGCGCGCACACGCTCGGCTTCAACAAGAACACGGTGGGCATCGCGGTGCTCGGAACGTACAACGGCACCAAGCCCCCGACGGCCGCCACGACCGCCGTCGCCAGGCTCACCGCCTGGAAGCTCGGCCTCCACGGCATCAACCCGCGCGGGACGGTGACACTGACGTCCGCGGGCAGCGGCAAGTACAAGAAGGGGACGAGAGTCGGCCTCCACGCCATCGCCGGGCACCGCGACGGAGTGAACACCGACTGCCCGGGAAGCCGACTGCACGCGAGGCTCGGTACGGCGCGCGACAAGGCGGCGCGGTACCAAGGCCGTTGACGTGAGGCGGTCGACGCGAGGCCGATGGCGCGGGGCAGTTGGAGAGCGAGGGACGGCAAACACTGGTCGGTTCCGTGTACGGACGCCGGTATGCATGTACGTGCGGATCCCTGTAGGTACGAACGGAAGCCGTACGGCGGCCCCAGCGGGAAGCGGAGACGACACGGTGACAGAAGCGATCCTCCTGGTCGGCGGCAAGGGCACCCGGCTCCGGCCGCTCACGGTGCGCACGCCCAAGCCGATGGTGCCCGCGGCGGGCGTACCGTTCCTGACCCACCAGCTCGCCCGCGCCCGTGAGGCGGGCGTCGAGCACATCGTCCTCGCGACCTCCTATCTGGCCGAGGTGTTCGAACCGTACTTCGGCGACGGTTCGGCGCTCGGCCTGGAACTGGAGTACGTGACCGAGCGCGAGCCGCTCGGCACGGGCGGCGCCATCCGCAATGTCGCCTCCCGGCTGCGCTCCGGGCCCGGCGACCCCGTACTGATCTTCAACGGCGACATCCTGACCGGCCTGGACATCCGCGCGCTGGTCGGCACCCATACGCGGTCGGGCGCCGACATCTCCCTCCACCTCACCCGGGTCGAGGACCCGAGGGCGTACGGGCTGGTGCCGACGGACAAGAACGGGCGGGTGACGGCGTTCCTGGAGAAGCCGCAGACGCCGGAGGAGATCGTCACGGACCAGATCAACGCGGGCGCGTATGTCTTCCGGCGCTCGGTGATCGACGCGATCCCGGAGGGGCGGCCGGTGTCGGTGGAGCGCGAGACCTTCCCGGACCTGCTGGCCGCAGGCGCGCATCTTCAGGGCATGGTCGACTCCACGTACTGGCTGGACCTGGGCACCCCGCACGCCTTCGTCCGCGGCTCCGCCGACCTGGTCCTGGGCCGCGCCCCGTCCCCGGCGGTCCCGGGCCGCTGCGGCGAACACCTGATCCTCCCGACGGCCTCGGTGGCCCCGGACGCGAAACTCTCCGCGGGTACGGTGATCGGCCCCGGCGCCGTCATCGGCTCCGGCGCCCGCCTCACCGCCACCGCGGTCCTCCCGGACGCGGTCGTCGAACCGGGCGCCCAGATCACCCACTCCCTCATCGGCAGCAAGGCCCGCGTGGGCGCCCGCACCGTCCTGGCGAACGCGGTGATCGGCGACGGCGCGACGATCGGCGCGGACAACGAACTGCGGGACGGCATCAGAATCTGGTGCGACCGCACGCTCCCCCCGGCAACGGTGAGATTCTCCCCGGACGAGTAGCCCGGCGGCACCGTGTCTATGTCCTCAATCGCCGGACGGGCTGACTCAGCCCGTCCGGTCCTGGAGGACCCGGCACTGCAGCCTGTCCGGCGTTTGAGGACGAATCGGGGGTCCGGGGGCCTGCCCCCGGTTTCGGGAAGGGGCGGGTCAGGGGAAAACCCACCGGGCCGTACGCTCGGCGGAGACACCGACCCCGACCCCCAGGAC
>NZ_LATD01000504.1 GCF_000981895.1 Streptomyces odonnellii
GTGGTGCGGCGGCGGGCGGCCGGGACCGGTGGTGCCGGTGCGGGCGGGGGCCGGAGGAGGGTGTCCGCTCCCGCTTCCACGGGGCCTATGCCGGTCATGTCATGACGCTAGCCGTCAATGCCCGGACCCACAATGGACCGTAGGCCAGAGCCGCTACGGAAGGTGACGAAGCGGGGTGTTCGCGGCGGGCGGGCGGCTGCCCGGTGCCCGCCTCGGGCGCCCGCGGTGCCCGGATGCCCGCTCCGGGCGTCCGTCCGGGGGTCCGCGGTGCCCGTTTCGCGCGGTGCGTGGGGCCGCGTTCTGCGAGGTGCGGGGCCGGGGCCGGCGGCGGTGGGGCCGTACGGGCAACACCGCGTCCGCCGACGGCCGTTGACCCCCTCCGTACGGCTCGGGGGCTGGCGTGCTCAGCCTTCGGTGCCGGCTGCCGGGGCCACGTCGCGCAGCAGGCAGGTCAGCCGGGCCGTGCAGACCCGCTTGTCCTGCTCGTCGGTGATGACGATCTCGTACGTCGTGGTGGTGCGCCCCCGGTGCACGGGGGTCGCGACGCCGGTGACGATGCCGGTGCGGACCCCGCGGTGGTGGGTGCAGTTGAGGTCCACCCCCACGGCGATCTTGGAGCTGCGGCCGTGCAGCATCGCGCCGACCGAGCCGAGGGTCTCGGCGAGGACCGCCGAGGCGCCGCCGTGCAGCAGCCCGTACGGCTGGGTGTTGCCCTCGACGGGCATGGTGCCGACGACGCGCTCGGGGGACGCCTCGACGATCTCCACGCCCATGCGGTTTCCGAGGTGGCCGGCGGAGAAGAGCGCGGGCAGGTCGACTCCGAGCGCGGAGTACTCGTCGATGATGTCCTGCGGGAACGTCGTGGTGGAGTGCTCACCCATGGGCCCGGGCTCCGATCGGATCGTCTGCGGTCGTTCGGCGGTGCACCGCACTTCTGTGCGGTGCACCATCCTGCTTATCAGATGACTGAGCGAACGCTTAGACGGGGATCGCAAGTCCTTGCGGCCCGGCCGGCCCGCGGGCGGGGCCGGGTGTGCGGGACCCGGCCGGGCGCGGCCCGGCGGCCGTGTCTCAGGCCGCCTCCCCGCCGGTCCGTTCGAAGCGGACGATGACGGACTTGCTCGTCGGGGTGTTGCTCGTGTCGGCCGTGGCCCCGAGGGGCACCAGCACGTTCGTCTCCGGGTAGTAGGCGGCCGCACAGCCCCGGGCGGTGGGGTAGTGGACGACCCGGAAACCCGGGGCGCGCCGCTCCACCCCGTCCTTCCACTCACTGACCAGATCGGTGTACGAGCCGTCGGGGAGCTTCAGTTCGGCCGCGTCCGCCGGGTTGACCAGGACGATTCGCCGGCCGCCCTTGATGCCGCGGTAGCGGTCGTCGAGCCCGTAGATCGTGGTGTTGTACTGGTCGTGCGAGCGCAGGGTCTGGAGGAGCAGCCTGCCCTCGGGGAGCTTCGGGTACTCGACCGGCGCCGCGGTGAAGTTGGCCTTCCCGGTGGCCGTGGGGAAGCGCCGCTCGTCGCGCGGGGCGTGCGGCAGCGCGAAGCCGCCGGGCCGGGCCACGCGCTCGTTGAAGTCCTCGAAGCCGGGGATCACCCGGGCGATCCGGTCCCGGATGTTCGCGTAGTCCTTCTCGAAGTCCTCCCACGGGGTCATGGAGGCCGGGCCGAGCGTGGCACGTGCGAGCCGGGTGACGATGGCCGGCTCGGAGAGGAGATAGGGGCTTGCGGGTGCCAGATTGCCCCGGGAGGCGTGCACCATGCCCATGGAGTCCTCCACGGTCACGATCTGCCGGACGCCCGCCTGGAAGTCCTTGTCGGTACGGCCCAGGGTGGGCAGGATCAGCGCCCGCGTGCCGGTCACCACATGCGAGCGGTTGAGCTTGGTCGACACATGCACGGTGAGCCGGGCGCGGCGCATCGCGGCCTCGGTGACATCGGTGTCAGGAGACGCGGCGACGAAGTTCCCGCCCATGGCGAAGAACACCTTGGCCTTGCCGTCGCGCAGCGCCTCGATGGCCCGTACGACGTCATATCCGTGGTGGCGCGGCGAGGTGATGCCGAACTCCTTGTCCAGGGCGTCCAGGAAGGCCGGGTCGGGCCGTTCGAAGATGCCCATGGTGCGGTCGCCCTGCACATTGGAGTGTCCGCGCACCGGGCAGACCCCGGCGCCGGGCCGTCCGATGTTGCCGCGCAGCAGCAGGAAGTTGACGACTTCGCGGATGGTCGGAACGGAGTGCTTGTGCTGGGTCAGGCCCATCGCCCAGCAGACGATGGTGCGCCGCGAGGCGAGGACGAGGGCGAGCGCCTCCTCTATCTCGGCGCGCTCCAGTCCGGTGGCGGTCAGGGTCTCGTCCCAGTCGGCGGTCTCGGCGGCGGCCGCGAACTCCTCGTACCCATGGGTGTGTTCGGCGACGAACTCCTCGTCGACCGCGCCGGGCGTGCCCAGGATCAGCTTGTTGAGCAGCCGGAAGAGGGCCTGGTCGCCGCCGATCCTGATCCGGAGGAAGAGGTCGGTGAGGGCGGCGCCCTTGACCATGCCCTGGGGGGTCTGCGGGTTCTTGAACCGCTCCAGACCGGCCTCGGGCAGCGGATTGACGGAGATGATCTTCGCGCCGGCCGCCTTGGCCTTCTCCAGCGCGGAGAGCATCCGGGGGTGGTTGGTGCCCGGGTTCTGCCCGGCCACGATGATCAGGTCGGCCTGGTGCAGGTCCTCCAGGGAGACACTGCCCTTGCCGATGCCGATGGTCTCCACCAGTGCGGAGCCGGACGACTCGTGGCACATGTTGGAACAGTCCGGCAGATTGTTCGTGCCGTACTCGCGGGCGAAGAGCTGAAGCAGGAACGCCGCTTCGTTGCTGGTGCGGCCCGAGGTGTAGAAGAGGGCCTCGTCGGGGGAGTCGAGGGCGGTCAGCTCCTCGGCGATGAGCGCGAAGGCCTGCTCCCAGCTCACCGGTCTGTAGTGGTCGCCGTCCTCACCGTCCTCGTCGCCGGTGCCCCGCTCCAGGAGCATGGGGTGGGTGATCCGGCCCTGCTGCCCCAGCCAGTAGCCGCTGCGGCCGGCGAGGCTGGAGACGGAGTGCGCGGCGAAGAACTCGGGGGTGACCCGGCGCAGCGTGGCTTCCTCCGCGACGGCCTTCGCGCCGTTCTCGCAGAACTCGGCGGTGTGCCGGTGATCGCCCTCGGGCCAGGCGCAGCCCGGGCAGTCGAAGCCGTTCTTCTGGTTGACCTTGAGGAGCGTCTGGGCGGTCCTTCGCGCTCCCATCTGCTGGTGTGAGATGAGGAGCGAATGCACGACGGCGGGGATTCCCGCCGCGGCGTGTTTGGGGGCCGTTACCCGCGGCGAGTCCTGTGCCGGATCACCTGCTGGCGGCTTGCTGGCCATCACGCTCTCCTTGTGCCTAAGTGTCGACTGTCTACAGTATTCAATTCTCCCACGCCTCTATGGCAACGTTACGTCCGGCCGGTATCGGGCTCATTGCGGGCCGGGGTTGTCTTGCTGGCGCGGCGTTGTCAGTGCGACGTGGCAGGATCGGGTCTGTGGCTGAGACAGCGTCGAAGAAGACCCCAGACAACCGTCCGCGCCTGCTCCTCATGGACGGGCACTCCCTGGCGTACCGGGCGTTCTTCGCGCTGCCCGCGGAGAATTTCACGACCGCGACCGGTCAGCCGACCAACGCCATCTACGGCTTCGCGTCCATGCTGGCGAACACCTTGCGCGACGAGTCGCCCACGCACTTCGCCGTCGCCTTCGACGTCTCGCGCAAGACCTGGCGCTCCGAGGAGTTCCCCGAGTACAAGGCGAACCGCTCGGCGACCCCCGACGAGTTCAGGGGACAGGTCGAGCTGATCGGGGAGCTGCTCGACGCGATGAGCGCGCACCGCTTCGCGGTCGACGGCTTCGAGGCGGACGATGTGATCGCGACGCTCGCCACCCAGGCCGAGGCCGAGGGCTTCGAGGTGCTGATCGTCACCGGCGACCGCGATTCGTTCCAGCTCATCACCGAGCACACCACGGTGCTGTATCCGACCAAGGGCGTCTCCGAGCTGACCCGCTTCACCCCGGAGAAGGTCCAGGAGAAGTACGGCCTGTCGCCCGCGCAGTATCCGGACTTCGCGGCCCTGCGCGGCGATCCGTCCGACAACCTCCCCGGTATCCCCGGGGTCGGTGAGAAGACCGCAGCGAAGTGGATCAACCAGTTCGGCTCGTTCGAGGAGCTGGCCGCGCGCGCCGACGAGATCAAGGGCAAGGCCGGGCAGAACTTCCGCGACCACCTGGAGTCGGTGCGGCTCAACCGCCGGCTCACGGAGATGGTGCGCGATGTCGAGCTGCCCAGGACCGCGCCGGAGCTGGAGCGCGCGCCGTACGACCGGGCGGCCGTGAAGCGGGTGCTGGACGTGCTGGAGATCCGGAACCCGAGCCTGCGCGAGCGGCTGCTCGCGGTGGACCCGGGCGCCGCCGAGGACGAGGCCCCGGCGCCCGCCGCCGGAGTCGAGCTGGACGGCGCGGTGCTGGGCTCCGGCGAGCTGGCGCCCTGGCTGGCCGAGCACGGCGGGCAGCCGCTCGGCATGGTCACGGTCGACACCTGGGCGCTGGGCGCGGGCAGCGTCAGCGAGGTCGCGCTCGCCGCGGCCGGCGGAGCCGCCGCCTGGTTCGACCCCTCCCAGCTCGACGAGGCCGACGAAAGCGCCTTCGCGGAGTGGCTCGCCGCCCCGGACCGCCCCAAGGTCATGCACAACGCGAAGGGCGCGATGCGGGTCGCCCCCGAGCACGGCTGGCGGGTCGGCGGCGTCACCATGGACACCGCGCTCGCCGCCTATCTGGTCAAGCCCGGCCGCCGTTCCTTCGCGCTGGACGCCCTCGCGATCGAATACCTGGGCCGTGAGCTGGCCCCGGCCGCCGCCGACGGACAGCTCGCGTTCGGCGCGGACGAGCAGGCCGAGGCCGAGGCGCTGATGACCCAGGCCCGTGCCGTCCTCGACCTCGGCGACGCGTTCACCGAGCGGCTCGGCGAGGTCGGCGCGACCGGCCTGTTCGACGAGGTGGAGCTGCCCACCTCCGAGCTGCTCGCCCGGATGGAGCGGCACGGCATCGCCGCCGACCGGGCCCATCTCGAGGCCATGGAGCAGCAGTTCGCGGGCGCGGTGCAGCAGGCCGTGAAGGAGGCGCACGCCGCGGTCGGCCATGAGTTCAATCTCGGCTCGCCCAAGCAGCTCCAGGAAGTCCTCTTCGGCGAACTGGGCCTGCCGAAGACCAAGAAGACCAAGACCGGTTATACGACGGACGCCGACGCCCTGGCCTGGCTCGCCGCCCAGACCGAGCACGAGCTGCCCGTGATCATGCTGCGCCACCGCGAGCAGGCGAGGCTGCGGGTCACCGTCGAGGGCCTGATCAAGATGATCGCCGCGGACGGCCGTATCCACACCACCTTCAACCAGACGGTGGCGGCGACCGGACGGCTCTCCTCCACCGACCCCAACCTCCAGAACATCCCGGTCCGCACCGACGAGGGCCGGGCGATCCGCCGCGGCTTCGTGGTCGGCGAGGGATACGAATCGCTGATGACGGCCGACTACAGCCAGATCGAGCTGCGGGTCATGGCCCATCTCTCCGAGGACGCCGGGCTGATCGAGGCGTTCACCTCCGGCGAGGACCTGCACACCACCGTCGCCTCCCAGGTGTTCGGCGTGGCGAAGTCCGCGGTCGACCCCGAGATGCGCCGCAAGATCAAGGCGATGTCGTACGGACTGGCCTACGGGCTCTCGGCGTTCGGCCTCTCCCAGCAGCTCAGCATCGAGGCGGCCGAGGCGCGCGGACTGATGGAGACGTTCTTCGAGCGCTTCGGCGGCGTACGGGACTATCTGCACCGCGCGGTCGTGGAAGCCAGGGCCACCGGCTACACGGAGACGATGCTCGGCCGCCGCCGCTATCTCCCGGACCTCAACAGCGACAACCGCCAGCGCCGCGAGATGGCCGAGCGGATGGCGCTCAACGCCCCCATCCAGGGCACCGCGGCGGACATCGTCAAGGTCGCCATGCTCAAGGTCGACCGCGCGATGACCGAAGCCGCACTGGAGTCGCGGATGCTGCTCCAGGTCCATGACGAAATCGTCCTGGAGATCGCGCCGGGCGAGCGCGAGCAGGTCGAGGAGCTGCTGCGGCGCGAGATGTCGAGCGCGGTCGAGCTGAGCGCGCCGCTGGATGTCTCGATCGGCGTCGGTACGGACTGGGAGTCGGCCGCGCACTGACGGCGAAAGCCGCGTTTGCGCGACGAGCGGTAGGAGCTGTACGGGAGGTCCCGGCGCGCCAAAACGAGAGTCCGGGCGCCGGGGCCGCTTCTGCTGCGGGAGTGTTACGGCGGGGCGCCTGAACAGGGGATGGCCTCGGGGATTCTTCATACCGGGGCCAGAGGCACTTGAGGGGCCGGGAGGTGGCGAACTGGTGAATACCGGTCACGCCCCGGTGTGCTGGGGCATGGAGTTGACGTAGTGTCGCCTGAGTCCACGCGCGGGGAGCGCGAACAGCCGTCCACCGGGAGGGACCAGACTCATGGCAGCGCTATTCGGCCGCCGACTGCGCAGAGGAGCCACGACGACGGCGGTGGCCGCGGCGGCGATCGCCGCGCTGTCCGCCTCGCAGGCACCCGGCGCGATCCCCACCGACACGGACACCGACACCGGAAGCAACGCCCAGGCGGCCGACGCGACCCCGCCTCCCGGCACCCCGGTCAGCGGCAACTCCCCGTACTACACCGAGCTTCCGCCGCTGACGACGCCCGACGCACCGGGCACCTCGATCGATCTGCCCGCCATCACAGGACCGGCGGAAGCGGGCATTCCGGCCACCGTGCTCGCCGCGTACCGGCAGGCCGAGCAGGCCCTCAAGGAGAGCAGCCCCGGCTGCAACCTGCCCTGGCAACTCCTCGCCGCCATCGGCAAGGTCGAGTCCGGACAGGCGCGCGGCGGGCGCGTCGACGCCTTCGGTACGACGCTGTCGCCGATCCTCGGCCCGGTCCTCAACGGTGTCGGCTTCGCCAACATCACCGACACCGACGGCGGCGCGTACGACGGGGACACGACCCACGACCGCGCGGTCGGCCCCATGCAGTTCATCCCGTCGACCTGGGCCACCTGGGGCCAGGACGCCAACAACGACGGGCGCAAGGACCCGAACAACATCTACGACGCGGCACTGGCCGCCGGACAGTATCTGTGCGCCGGCAACCGTGACCTCTCGATCGAGGCCGACCTGCACCAGGCGATCCTCGGCTACAACCACTCGCAGGAGTACCTGAACACGGTCCTGTCCTGGTTCGAGTACTACAAGAACGGGACGCACGTCGTCCCGGACGGCACCGGCGTGCTGCCCGTCGGCCCCGGACCCGGCAACCCCGGCCCCGGTATGTCGCCGAGCCCCGGCCCCGGCCCGACCACTCCCGCCAAGCCCGGCGCCAAGCCGACGAAGCCGGGCACCAGCCCCTCGAAGCCCCCCGTGGTCGGCACCCCGAAGCCGCCGGCGCCGGGCTTGGCGGGAGTGGTCGGGCCGGGGCCGGGGCTCGGC
>NZ_LATD01000505.1 GCF_000981895.1 Streptomyces odonnellii
CGGTGGGGGTGAGGACGTTCAGGGGGCCGAGCAGGGGCTCCAGGGCCCGGGTGTAGCCCGTCGCGGCTATGACCGCCTCGGGGGTGATCCGGGTGCCGTCCGCCAGGACGACCTTGTTCCGGTCGAAGGACTCGACCGCCGCCACCGGTTCGACCCGGCCCGCCCGTACCGCGTCGATCAGGCCCACGTCCTGCACCGGGATCGCGCCCTGGCGGACGCGGGTGTACAGGCCCGTGTCCGGGCGCGGCAGGCCGTACGACGACAGGTCCGGGACGGAGAGCCGCGCCACCCCCGCCGCCGCGATGTTCACGGACCAGGCCGGCAGCCGCCGTACCAGGATCCCGGTCCGCTGGGCCGGCCAGCCCGCCGTGGAGCGGCGCACGATGTGCGGGGCGGTACGGATCGCCAGCCGTACCCGCGCCGCGCCGCCCTCGGCCAGGTCGACCGCGATCTCCGCGCCCGTGTTGCCGACGCCGACGACCAGGACGTCCTTGCCCGCGTACGGCCCGGCGTTGCGGTACGCGCTCGCGTGCAGCAGCTCGCCGTCGTACGACTCGGCGCCCGGCCAGGACGGCATCCGCGGCGTGTGGTTGTAGCCGGTGGCCACCACGACCGCCCGCCCGGTCAGCTCCCGCCCGCCCGTGGCGTGCAGCAGCCAGCCCGTGCCGTCGGGGGCGGGCTCGATCCGGGTGACCTCCACCCCGGTGACGATCTCCAGCCGGTTGAGCTCCGCGTACTTCTCCAGATAGCGGACCATGTCCGCCCGCGCCACCCAGCGCCCGAACGACCGCGGCATCTTCAGCCCCGGCAGCGCCGACCCGCGGCGGGTGGTGTGCAGCCGCAGCCGGTCGTAGTGGCCGCGCCAGGAGGCTCCGACCGCGCCGGACTTCTCCAGGACGACGGCCCGCGCGCCCCGCCGGCGCAGCATGGCGGCGACGGCGAGCCCGCCAGGGCCACCGCCGATGACATATACGGGGCGGTCCTCGGTGCGGTCGAAATCGTCGGGCATGAGAGCTGAGCGTAATCGAACCATCACGTGGTGGGTCTCGGTCGGACCGGAATACGGTTGCAAATCGATCACGCCCCGCAGGTGCGGTGAGCGTGTGGTGCGGAGCCGGTGAACATCGTCCCGGCGGGCCGGTGAATAGTGCACCAGGGCCTAGGGCCAGAGCAACTCCCGTACCCACGTGTCCCCTTCGCGCCGGTAGCGCAGCCGTACATGACGCCGTCGTGCCTCGCCCTGGAAGAACTCCACCTCGTCCGGCACCAGTACATACGCAGTCCACGACGCCGCCTCCGCGCCGGGCTCGCGCCGCGCCCGCTGCCAGGCCGCCTCACTCGCCTCGGCCAACTCCCGTGCCGAGCCCAGCACTTCGCTCTGCCGCCCGACCAGCGCCGCGGCCAGCGCACCCGTCGAGCGGGCGTGCAGATCGGCGCTGCTCTCCTCGGGCCCGGCCGCGCGGACGGCGCCCCGGATCCGTACGGCACGCGCCTGCGCCGGCCAGTAGAAGCCGAGCGCGGCTTCGGGGCGTACGGCGAGTTGTCGGCCCTTGCGGCTGGTCGCGTGCGAGGCGAAGTGCCAGCCGTGTGCGTCCGCGTCGTGCAGCATCAGGGTCCGTACGTCCGGCCGCCCCCGCTCGTCGGCGGTGGCCAGCGTCATGGTGTGCGGCTCGGGCTGGCCGGCCGCCACGGCCTCGGCGAACCAGCGCCGGAACAGCGGCAGCGGCCCGGCGGGCGCGGTGGACGGGTCGAACACGGGCAGCTCGTCGGTGTCCCAGACCGGCTGGGCGCGCAGCAGGGCCCGGAAGGCCTCCTGCCGGGAATCCTCGGCGGCCCCCGAGTCCCCCGAGTCCTCGGATGTCTCGGTGCCGCCGTTCTCGTTGCCGCTGTGCATGAGGTCGCTGTGGGGGTCGCTGTTCAAGGGGTCGCTGTTCATAGGGGCGCTGTTCAAGGGGTCGCTGTTGTCCATGGGGATGGGAAGGGGATCGCGCGGGTGGTGCCGTGTGAAACGTGGTCCGGATACGGGAGCGCCGACAGGGATCGGAAGTGATCCACCGCCGGCGTGACAGGAGAGTCGTGACAGGACAGTCGTGACAGAACAACCGTGACAGGACAGGAAGGGGCACGCCCGTACCGTGCCCGCCGGCAGTGCGCCGGCTCGTTCGGGCGCTACTTCGCGGGCTTCCTTCCGGTGATGCCGAGATGGACCAGCAACGCGAGATTCGGCTTCAGCTCGGCCTGCTTGACGCCCCAGCTCTGGAAGTTCTTCTGGTGCGAGGCCACCGAGGAGAGCATCACGACCAGCGAGCCCGCCAGCGCCGCCGGGTTCACGTCCTTGTCGACCCGGCCCTTGGCCTGGAGCTCCTTCACGGACTCCGTGAGGGAGTTGGTGACCGAGTTGAGGATCCGCAGCCGGATGCGGTTGAAGCGCTTGTCGCCCTCGGCCGCGCCCAGATCGACCACACGGAGGATCGCGTCGTGTTTACGCCAGAAGTCGAGGAACCCCTCGACCAGCTCCTCCGAGGTCTGCCAGCCCGCCTTGCCCGCCCAGGAGCGGCCGGAAACCAGCGCCGTCAACCCGGCGCCCTCCTTGGCCATTTCCTCGGCGATCTCCAGGACGGCGCCCTCGACGTCCGGGAAGTACTGGTAGAAAGTCGCGGGGGACGTGCCGGCCCGCCGGGCGACGTCGATGACCTTGACGTCCCGGTACGGCGAGGAGCTGAGCATCTCGCCGAGACAGTCGAGCAGCTTCTGCCGCGTCGCCTGTCCGCGCCGACCAGCCACCCGGCCGTCGACGGTGCGCACTTGTCCTGTCATGCCGTCAGCTTACCGAGGGGTGATCCCAGCGCGATTTGGCCGAGTGCAAATGGGGAACCGGCCACTCCGCGCACGGGCCGTGCGTACGGTCAGTTATCCCCAGGCGCCACTCACGAGTGAATAGTGTTATCAACAGCCTGTGGATAACTTCGGTGGACAACTCGTGGTGTCGACGGGCTCACGCTCCGATACTTGAGCAATTGTTCTAATTTTTCCTGTGCACTCCCGGTCCAGGCCCATTAGCTTGACTGTGACGGGCACCACAACGCTATGCACAGGGAAGGACGGATCCGGCCATGGCCGAGTTCGCGGAGGGCACACCCTGCTGGGTGGACGCGGCGCTTCCCGATCTCGCGGCGGGCAAGCGGTTCTACGGAGATCTGTTCGACTGGACCTTCGCCGAAGGCGGTGGAACCGGCGGCGAGGACCGGGGCCCGGGCGGCGGGGGCCGTACGGGCGGCGGCCCCCCGTACCGGCAGCACTGCGCCGAGGCCTTCAGCGACGGAAAGCGGGTCGCCGGTCTCCTCGCCAAGCGGGACGGCCGGATGCCCACCGCCTGGGGCGTCTACTTCGCCACCGCCGACGCGGCGGCGCTCACCGACCGGATCCTCCGCGCGGGCGGCCGGCTCGTACGGCCCCCGACCCCCGTCGGCCACCTCGGTGTGCTCGCCCAGGCCGCCGACCCGGCCGGCGCGGTCTTCGGCCTCTGGCAGGCCGGGGACGAGGCGGGCTTCGAGAAGCGGGGGCTCCCCGGATCGTTCTGCTGGACCGAGGTCTACACGCGGGACAAGGAGCGCGTCGACCCCTTCTACGAACGGGTCTTCGGCTTCCTGGGCGCGGATGTGCCCGGCCAGGCCGTCGACTTCCGCCTGTGGTTCCCGGCCGGTACGGGCACGGAGCCGGGCGCGGTCGGGGCCGTCGGCGCGATCGGCGGACGCAGCGTCATCACGGACGCCTTTCCCGCGGAGATGCCGGGCCATTTCCTCATCTACTTCGCCGTCCTGGACTGCGACGAGACCGCGGAGGCGGTCGTCCGGCTCGGCGGCCGGGTCACCACACCGCCGTTCGACATCGAGTCGGGCCGGATGGCCGCGCTGATGGACAACCAGGGCGCCGCGTTCGCCGTACTGGCAGAGTCTGATCCGTACGGACAGCGGTACGGGCACGGGTACGAACAGCAGCACGAGCCCGGGGCCGGTTCCACGGCGGGTCAGGAGCCGGGGCGTCAGGAGGCGGTGCGTCAGGAGCCGGAAACGGAGCCCTGACAGAACGCCGGACGGACCCGTGGCCGGGCCCGGATCGGCCGCGGAAGGACGGAAGACCGGCGGTAAACGGGCGATCAGCGGCAAAGGTGTGACACATGTGGTGTCCGGATCGAGGTGAGACACCCCGATCCGCCCCCGGGTTCGCAACCGGTGCCTCAGGCAGGAAGAATCAGGGGGCACGGGGCCGTACCTTGGTGGCCCGTACGGGGAGGTGGCAGGCAAGTGGAGCAGCTTACGCAGCACGATCCGAGACGCATCGGCCCTTTCGAGGTGCTGGGGCGGCTCGGGGCCGGCGGCATGGGGCTGGTCTATCTCGCGCGCTCGGCGTCGGGGCGCCGGGTGGCGATCAAGACCGTACGGACCGAGCTGGCCGAGGACCAGTTGTTCCGGGTCCGCTTCACCCGGGAAGTGGAGGCCGCGCGCGCCGTCAGCGGGTTCTACACGGCGGCCGTCGTGGACGCCGACCCGCGGGCCGCGGTGCCCTGGCTGGCGACCGCGTACGTACCCGCCCCCTCGCTCGAAGAGATGGTCAACGAGTGCGGCCCGATGCCCGCCCAGGGCGTGCGCTGGCTGGCGGCGGGCATCGCCGAGGCGCTCCAGTCGATCCATGGCGCCAATCTCGTCCACCGCGATCTGAAGCCGTCCAATGTGCTGGTGGTGGAGGACGGGCCGCGGGTCATCGACTTCGGGATCGCCTCCGGGGTGTCCAACACCCGGCTGACGATGACCAACGTGGCCGTCGGCACGCCCGCGTACATGTCGCCGGAGCAGGCGCGGGACTCGCGCAGTGTCACGGGCGCGAGCGATGTCTTCTCGCTCGGTTCGACCTTGGTCTTCGCCGCCACCGGGCACGCGCCGTTCCATGGGGCTAATCCGGTCGAGACGGTCTTCATGCTGCTGCGCGAGGGGCCCGATCTGGAGGGGCTGCCGGAGGAACTGCGGCCGTTGATCGAGTCGTGCATGCAGATGGACGCCACGCGCCGCCCCTCGCCCGCCGATCTCCAGGCGCAGCTCGCCCCGCATCTCTTCGCGTCGGGCAGTGACGACAGCGGCACGGCCTCGGCGTGGCTGCCGGATCTCGCCACCGCGATGATCGAGCGGCGCAGGGCCGGGGGGCGGGTGCCCGCGGGGGCGGTACGCCCGGCGGAGCCCGCCGCCGCACCGGCTCCCGTACCGCCGCCGCCCGCGCACCGGCCCGCGCCGCCCGCGCAGGCCCCGGACTGGGACGCCGCGTGGCGCCCGGACGGGGGCGGTGGCCGGCACGGCGGGCCGCGGGGCGCCGAGCGCGAGGGCGGACATCAGGGCGCGGGGCACCGGGAGGGCGCGCATGCGGGCGGTGGCCGGCACGGCGGGCGGCCCGAGGCGCTCGCGGCGGCGGCCTCCGCCTCCGCCCTGCCTGCCGCGCCGCCCCAGCCGCCAGGGGCCGCCGGTCCGGTCCGGCTGTCCGGCTCGCCGGTGCCGATCGGTCCGGGACCCCGGGTCGCGGACACCCGCGCGGCCGTCGTCGTGGGCCCGGGCGCGGGAGCGGGCCCGGCCACCGGCTGGATCCGCCCGCCCGCCGGGCTGAACGGCACGGACGCGCTGGCCGGCCCCGTACCGCCTCCGGTGCCCCCTGCCGTACCGCCGCCCACGCAGCCGCCCGACACGGCGGCGGCTTCGGCCCGCTGGCGGCCCTGGCGGTTCCGGATGTCCAACGACGTCTGGGGCACCCCGGTCGTCGACGGCGATCTGCTCTATGTCACCTCCTTCGAGGTGCACGCGCTGGACGTGGGCACCGGCCGCCGCCAGTTCAAGACCCGGGACGTGGCCTGGGCGATGGCCGTCGCCGGGGGCCGGATCCACGCCTCCGACGGCCCGACGCTGTACGCGCTGGACGGCAAGGACGGCAGCGAGCGCTGGCGCCTCAGGACCGACGCCTGGGTGTACTCGCTCAAGGTCGACCGCGGCACGGTCGTCACCGGGACCCGCGGCGGCGGTGTCCAGGCGTGGGAGGCGTCCACCGGCGAGAAGCTGTGGGAGACCACCGGGGCCCAGACCGACTTCGAGACCCCGGAGGCCGGGCCCGTGGTCTCCGACGGCACGGTCTATGTGTGGAAGGACGCCCGGCTGCGGGCGCTGGACGCGCGCTCGGGCGCCGGGCTGTGGTCGTATCCCATCGGGGACGCGGCCTCCTGCGGGGGCGTTCCCGTACGGGTGAGGCCCGCGCCGGACGGACAGCTCTATGTCTCGGCCGGTACGCGCGTCCTGGCGGTCGACATCTCCACCGGGCGGGTGCGCTGGCACTTCGAGGCGCCCGCGGTCTTCCTCTCCCCGCCCGCCTTCGCGCCGGGTCCCGCCGTCACGGGCGGCGGGGTCTATCTGGCCGACTACCTCGGCACGGTGTACGCCCTCGACGCCACGACGGGCAAGGACCGCTGGCGTATCGCGACGGAGTCGCGGCAGTCGATCGAACCGGTGCTGGTCGCCGACGGCAATGTCCATGTCGGCAGCGGCAGCGCGCTGTACACGCTGGACGCGGTGACGGGCACGCCGAAGTGGCGCTTCGCGGCGGGCGGCGAGGTGATCGGCGCGCCGGTGGTCGCGGACGGCAGGCTGCACTTCGGCTCGGCGGACCATGTGCTGTACACGCTGGACGCGAGCGGGGGACAGCTCCGCTGGAAGCTGGCGACGGGCGGCGAGATCACGGGGTCGCCGGTGGCGCGTCGGGGCGTGGTGTACGCGTGCAGCAAGGACCGGTGTGTGTACGCGCTGGACGCGGTGAAGGGGACGGCGACGGGGCGGGGGGCGCGGTAGCGCTCAGCGGGGC
>NZ_LATD01000506.1 GCF_000981895.1 Streptomyces odonnellii
CCCCTGCACCCGCTCCCGCTCCGCCGCGCGCTTCTTCCCGTACCGAAGAGATCCGGATCGGTCCCCCCGGCCCCGGCACGCTCCTCGCCTGGGCCACCTGGACCTCATGGTCCGCCTGGTTCTCATGGGCCATCTGGTCCGCCCCCGCCGTCTGGACCGGCTGGGCCCTGACCCGGCTGGCGATGCTCCATCTGATCCTTCATGACACCCTCGGCGTGGGCGCGGTCGGCCGCGAGGTGTACGGCGTCTACCGGCACTGGTACGAGCAGATCAAGCTGGGCTCGTTCCCCGTCGACGACGCGACCTGGCAGTACCCGCCCGGCGCCGGGGCCGTACTGCTCTCGCCCATGCTGCTGCCCTGGCTGACCTTCTTCCAGGCGTTCGTCGCCCTGGCCCTGCTCTCCGACGCGGTCATCACCTTCGCTCTGGTACGGGCCGGCCGCCCGGCCGGATCCTCGGCCGCCGGGGCGTGGCTGTGGGTGGGCGGCCTACCGCTGCTGCTGCACACCCCTCTCGTACGGTACGACGTCCAGGCCACCGCCCTCGCCGTCCTCGCCCTGCTCGCCGTACGCCGCCACCCCCTCACCGGCGGGGCACTGGCCGGGCTCGGCGCGATGGTGAAGGTATGGCCGGCACTCACCCTGCTGGGCACCCCCCGCGGCCGTACCACCCGCGCCGCCTGGACCTCCGCGGCAGCCGGCGCCCTCGTACTGCTGGGCGTTCTCGCCCTGAACTTCGAGCGCCCGCTGGACTTTCTGCGCCATCAGGGCGGCCGGGGCATCCAGATCGAGTCGCTCGGCGGCACCGCACTCGCCCTGGCACGGCTGGCGGGCTGGTCAGGCCGGGTCGAATACCGTTACGGCGCCTTCGAGTTCACCGGCCCCCATGTGGCGGCCGTATCCCTGGCGGCCCTGCTGCTGACAGCCTCGGCCCTCTGCTGGCTGCTGCTCTGGCGAGTACGCGCCAGACACTGGACGGCGGCCACCCCCTTCGACGCGGCGCTGACGGCCGTACTCCTCTTCACCGTCACCAGCCGGGTGATCAGCCCGCAGTATCTGATCTGGCTGCTGGGCCTGGCCGCGGTCTGCCTGACCTGCCGGGAGACGACCCAGCGCCCGGTCGCCCTGCTGCTGCTCCCCGCGACCGTCCTCAGCGCCGTCGGCTATCCGGTGCTGTATCTGGATGTCATGGCCGTGACCCCGCTGGGCTGTCTGGTGATGGCAGTCAGAAACGGCCTTCTGCTCGCCGCGGCCCTGCTGGCCTGCCGGCGGCTGTGGACCGGAACGCGAGAGGGTGCGCCCGGCTCGTCATGAGCCCGGCACACCCTCACCCGCCTGCAACCAACTACGCGTACACGGCGTACACGTATCAGCTATCAGCTATGCGTACGCAGCAGGGTCCGCATCGTCCGCATCGCGACCGACAGATTCGCCAGATCGAACGCGTCCGACCCCTGGATCTCCTCCAGCGTCGCCCGCGCCCTGGACAGGATCGCCGCGTTCTTCCCCTCCCACGCCGTGAAGCGCTCCTCCGGCGTCGAGTTCCCATTGCCCACGGTCAGCACATCCGCGGTCAGCGCGGCATGCGCCGCGTACAGGTCCTCACGGATGGAGGCGCGGGCCATCGACTGCCAGCGGTCCGCCCGCGGCAGCTCCACGATCCGGTCCCTGAGCTGGGTGATCCGCAGCCGCTCCCCGAGGTCGTAGTACACCTCGGCGACCGAGAGCGGGTCCTGTCCCGTACGGTCCGCGATCGCCACGATGTCCAGCGTCGGGAAGGCGGACGAGAACCCGGCGACCCGTACGGCCAGCTCCTCCGGAACCCCCGCCTCCGTCAGCTCCGCCAGAATGCGCTGGTACCACTCCATCTCCGCGCCGCGCAGCATCGTGGGCAACTGCGCCCACACCCTCTCGACACCCGCCGCGAAGAACTCGATGGTGCCGGTGATCTCCAGCGGCTGCGGCCGGTTACCCAGCAGCCAGCGCGTACCGCGCTCGACCAGTCGGCGCGAGTGCAGCCTGATCCGGGTCTGGACGTCCGCGGGGACCTGGTTGTCCAGCGCCTCCACCGCGTCCCAGACCGCGTTGAGCCCGAAGATGTCCCTGGCCGAGGCCTGTGCCCGGACGACCTCCTCGATCGACGCCCCGGTCTCCTCGCGCAGCCGGTGCAGGAAGGTCGAACCACCGCTGTTGACGGTGTCGTTGACCAGCACCGTCGTCACGATCTCCCGGCGCAGGGCATGCGAGTCGATCCGCTCGGGGAACTGCTCGCGCAGCGCCGAGGGGAAGTACGCGTGCAGCAGCTTGCGCAGATACGGGTCGTCCGGCAGGTCGGTGTGGATCAGCTCCTCGGCCACCGTGATCTTGGTGTACGCGAGCAGCACCGCCAGCTCGGGCTGGGACAGACCCTTGCCCGCGCTCAGCAGTTCACGGATCTGCCGGTCGCTCGGCAGGAACTCCAGCCCGCGGTCGAGGTGTCCGTCCTGCTCCAGCCTGCGCATGAACCGCTGGTGCGCGTGGAGGAGGGACGGTGCCTGGGAGCAGGCGTTGGCGAGGGCGGTGTTCTGCGCGTAGTTGTTGCGCAGCACCAGCGCGCCGACCTCGTCGGTCATCTCGGCGAGCAGCTTGTTGCGCTGCTTGACGGTGAGATCGCCCTCCGCCACCAGACCGTTGAGCAGGATCTTGATGTTCACCTCGTGGTCGGAGGTGTCCACACCGGCGCTGTTGTCGATCGCGTCGGTGTTGACCCTGCCGCCGGCGCCGCCCGCGCCGCGCCGCGCGAACTCGATCCGGCCGAGCTGGGTGAGCCCCAGATTGCCGCCCTCGCCGACGGCCTTGACCCGCAGCTCCTCGCCGTTGACGCGGATCGGGTCGTTGGCCTTGTCGCCGACATCGGCGTTCGACTCGGTGGAGGCCTTGACGTACGTACCGATCCCGCCGTTCCACAGCAGGTCCACCGGGGCCTTGAGGATCGCCTTCATCAGCTCGGCGGGGGTCAGCTTGGTGACCCCGGGCTCGATGCCGAGGGCATCACGGACATGCGCGTTGACGGCGATGGACTTGGCGGTACGGGGGTGGATGCCGCCGCCCTGCGACAGCAACTGCTTGTTGTAGTCCGCCCACGAGGACCGCGGCAGCTCGAAGAGCCTGCGGCGCTCGGCGTACGAGGTGGCCGCGTCCGGGTGCGGATCGAGGAAGATGTGCCGGTGGTCGAAGGCCGCGACCAGCCGGATGTGCTCGGACAGCAGCATCCCGTTGCCGAACACGTCGCCGGACATGTCGCCGACGCCGACGACCGTGAAGTCCTCGGTCTGGGTGTCGTGCCCCAGCTCCCGGAAGTCCCGCTTGACCGACTCCCACGCCCCACGGGCCGTGATGCCCATGCCCTTGTGGTCGTATCCGGCGCTGCCGCCGGAGGCGAAGGCGTCGCCGAGCCAGAAGTCATAGGCGAGCGCGACCTCGTTGGCGATGTCCGAGAAGCTCGCGGTGCCCTTGTCAGCGGCGACGACGAGATACGTGTCGTCCTCGTCGTGCCGGACCACATCGGCCGGCGGCACGACCTCGCCCGCGACCATGTTGTCCGTGATGTCGAGCAGCGCCGAGATGAAGATCTTGTACGAGGCGATGCCCTCGGCGAGCCAGGCGTCCCGGTCCACGGCCGGGTCGGGAAGCTGCTTGGCGACAAAGCCGCCCTTGGCGCCGACCGGCACGATCACCGTGTTCTTCACCATCTGCGCCTTGACCAGGCCTAGCACCTCCGTACGGAAGTCCTCGCGCCGGTCGGACCAGCGCAGCCCGCCGCGGGCGACCTTGCCGAAGCGCAGATGGACGCCCTCGACGCGCGGTGAGTACACCCAGATCTCGAACGCCGGGCGGGGAGCGGGCAGATCGGGGATGGCCTGCGGGTCGAACTTCATGGACACATAGCTGTGGTGCCCGCCGCCCTGCCTCTTGCCTCCCCGCTTGTCCTTGTCGCCCTTGTTCTCACGCTTCCCGTCGGCGCCCTGACCGCTTCTGTCGCTTCCCTCGCCGGCGCTCTGGAAGAAGTTGGTACGGAGCGTGGCCTTGATGAGGGTGAGGAATGACCTGAGGATCCGGTCCTCGTCCAGACTCGCGACCTGGTCGAGAGCGCCGTCCAGCTCCTCCAGCATCGCCTCCGTCAGCTCCGTGCCGGCGCGCTGGCGCTCCGGCGACATCCTGGCTTCGAAGAGGGAGACCAGCAGCCGGGTGGTGTGGACGTTGCTGCGGAGGGTGTCCTCCATGTAGTCCTGGCTGAAGGTGGTGCCCGACTGGCGCAGATACTTGGCGTACGCGCGCAGCACCATCGCCTGCCGCCAGTCCAGACCGGCGCGCAGGACAAGGGAGTTGAAGCCGTCGTTCTCCGCGGCGCCGGTCCAGACCGCCGCGAAGGCGTCCTGGAAGCGTTCGCGGGCGTCATCGGCGAGATAGTCGCCGTCCGCGCCGCCCAGCGGCATCCGCAGGCCGAAGTCGTAGATCCAGGCGATCGTACGGTCGGTGCAGCGCAGCTCGTACGGACGCTCGTCGACGACCTCCACCCCGAGCCGCTGGAGCACGGGCAGGACGGCGGAGAGCGAAACCTGCTCGCCCGAGCGGTAGATCTTGAAGCGCCGCTCGCCGGGACCCGCGCCGACCGGCTCGTACAGCGAGAGCGAGAAGTCCGACTCGGCCTTGCTGAGCGCCTCCAGGTGCACCAGGTCCGCGACGGCCGCGCGCGGCGAGTGGTCCGCCTTGTACCCCTCCGGGAACGCGTTGCCGTACTGGCGCAGCAGCTCGGCGGCGCGCTCCTCGCCGCATTCGGCGTTCAGCGCCTCGCCGAAGGCATCGCTCCAGGAGCGGGCGGCCTCGACGAGCCGGGCCTCGATCCGCTCGGTGTCGGCGTCGGTGAGCTTGGCCAGCTCGGTGCCCCGGGGGACCCGGACGACGAAGTGGAGCCGGGAGAGGATCGATTCGGTGTTCCACGCGGTGAAGTCGACGCTGGAGCCGCCCAGCTCCTCCTTGAGGATGTCGACCAGCCGCAGCCGGACGCCGGTGGTGTACCGGTCGCGCGGCAGGTAGACAAGGGCCGAGTAGTACCGCCCGTACTCGTCCTGGCGCAGATACAGCCGCAGCCGTCTGCGCTCCTGGAGGTAGAGCACGCTGGTGACGATCGACCGGAGCTGGTCGACCGGCGTCTGGAACAGTTCGTCGCGCGGATAGGTCTCCAGGATCTGGAGCAGATCGCGGCCGTCGTGGCTGTCGGGCGAGAAGCCCGCGCCCTCCAGCACCTCGGCGACCTTGCGCCGGATCACCGGGACCCGCCGTACGGACTCGGTGTACGCGGCCGAGGAGAAGAGCCCGAGGAAACGCCGCTCTCCGACGACATTGCCCTTGTCGTCGAACTTCTTCACCCCGACATAGTCGAGATAGCCCGACCGGTGAACGGTGGAGCGGCTGTTGGCCTTGGTGAGGACGAGCAGCTTGTGCTCGCGGGCCTTGGCGCGGGCGTCGGCGGGCAGCCGGCTGAAGGACGGGCTGACCGGGTGGTCGTCGTCCTCGCTCTGCCGGGGGTCGGAGCGCAGGATGCCGAGACCGGTGCCGGGCACGGCCGACAGGGCGTCCGCGTCGGTGAGCTGATACTCGCGGTAGCCGAGGAAGGTGAAGTGGTCGGCGGCGAGCCAGCGCAGCAGCTCGCGGGCCTCCTCGACCTCCTGGTCACGCAGATCGTCGGCGGTCGGCTCGGTGGGCAGTTCCTCGGCGATGCGCAGCGCGGAGTCGCGCATCTTCTTCCAGTCCTCGACGGTCTCGCGGACGTCGGACAGGACACGGAGCAGGTCGGCGGTCATCTGCTTGAGATCGGCGCGGTCGGTCTCGCGGTCGATCTCGACATGGATCCAGGACTCGGTCAGCACATCGTGCGACCGGTCCGCCGCGGTGGCGTTCGCCTCGGGGAGCACCTCGATCAGCTTGCCGGTGACATCACGGCGTACGACGACCTGCGGGTGGATCACCGCGTGGATACCGCGGCCCTGACGGGACAGCTCATTGGTGACGGAGTCCACCAGGAACGGCATGTCGTCGGTGACCACCTCGACCACGGAGTGGCTGCACGTCCAGCCGTTCTCCTCGACCGTCGGGGTGTGCACCCGTACGCTGGCCGTCCCCTGCGGGCGGTGTCCCGCCAGCCGGTAGTGCGAAAGCGCCGCGCCGAGGATGTCGACCGGATCGCGGTCGGAGAGGTCCTCGGGGGCCGTGTGCAGGTAGTAACGCTGGAGGTACGCACGGAGCGCGCCCTGGCCGTCCAGACCGGCACCGCCGCCGGGCACGCCCGGGGCGCCGGCTGGCGCGCCGTCACGGGGGCCGGTCGCCGCCTCGTCCTCCCGGGGGCCGCCCCCGAGCGCCCCGGTCCACCCCGCCGGGCTGTTCTCAGCGGCCCGGGCCGCCTGTTCCAGCAGCTCAGCCTTGGCTTCGTCCAGCTTGATCTGCATGTCCTCTGGCTCCTGTCGCGCGCCATTGCGTGACGTTGGTGAAGGATGCGACGCAACGCCACGACGCGGGGTTTCCGGTCGAGGTCGACGTTATGCCGCGATGAGAGACGTCCGGGGCGTTATTGGCCAATTTTGGCGGCCGGCCCGGACCGTGGCGATCAGCGATCGTCCGGACGCTGTGGCGCTCCGGGCACGGGCGGGAGGCCTCACTGCCCCCACGGCATATCGCACTGATCACCGCCCAAGGCTATATCCCCTCGCCGCGAGGCCGTCATGAGCCGCATGTGCAAAAGACGGCGCCCAACTTTGACACTCTGGACAGCGACACGGGCCGCGCGGGCCGGGACGGGAAACGGTCCACGCGACGACACTGGTCGACATATGGACAGATTCTCGACAGATGGACGGATCGACCCACCCCTTCCGGGAGCAGTCATGACAGCCAAGGTTCTGATCGTCACCGGCGACGCCGCCGAGTCCCTCGAAGTCCTCTATCCCTATCAGCGTCTGCGCGAGGAGGGCTACGAGGTCCATATCGCGGCCCCCACCCGCAAGAAGCTCCGGTTCGTCGTCCACGACTTCGAGCCCGGTTTCGACACCTACACCGAGAAGCCCGGCTACACCTGGCCCGCCGACCTCGCCTTCTCCGAGGTCGACCCCACGCAGTACGCCGCCGTCGTCATCCCGGGCGGCCGCGCCCCCGAGTATCTGAGGGGCGACCCGGAGCTGCGCAAGATCCTCAAGTCCTTCTTCGACGCCGACAAGCCGGTCGCCCAGATCTGCCACGGCCCCCTCCTCACCGCCGCCCTCGGTGAACTGGCCGGCCGCCGCGTCACCGCCTACCCGGCGCTGGAACTCGACATGCAGGCCGCCGGAGCCACCTTCCAGGACACCGAGGCGGTGGTGGACGGCAATATCGTCTCCTCCCGTGCCTGGCCCGACCACTCGGCCTGGATGCGTGAATTCCTCACGATCCTCCGAGCGAAGGCCCCCGTCACCTGACCTCCGTCGCCTGCCCCGCCCTGCCCGTGCCGGGCACCATGGCGCCCATCCCCGCCC
>NZ_LATD01000507.1 GCF_000981895.1 Streptomyces odonnellii
GCGGCGGGGAGGGCGGTGAGCAGGCGGTACGGGCCGATCGACGCCCATTCGGCGACCGGCCCGAACCGGGGCTGGGCGCGGGCCGCCCGGGCCGCCGCGACCGCTTCCCGCCAGGCGTCGGACAGCCCGCCCAGCCCCTGGCGTGGTACGGCCGCCCCTGCGACGACCCCCGACCCGGCTCCCTCGCAGAGCCGGGCGACGGCGGCGAGCACGGCGGCGAGCGCGTCTCCCGACCGGAGCCGCACAAGCAGCGCGACAGCTTCCGCGGCTTCCGCGCCGCCCTCCGCCCACGCGGAGCCCGCACCGAACGCCGCCGCGCGGTGGTCGGTGGAACCGACCGTCTCCGTACCGGCGGACTCCGTGCCGGCGGGCTTCCGTTCGGTCGGCTCGGCCATGGGCGCCGGTGCGTCGGATGCCGGTGCGCCGGGTGCCGAGTCGGTCCGTGCGTCCGCGGCGGTCCGCAGGGCTCCGGCGCCGCTCGTCGTCGGGTGCGCCGTCTCGTCGTACTCCGGGCCGGTGGGCGTACGGCTCGGCGGCTCGGCCCCGCCCGATGCGTCCGGCTGTGCGGCGTGCGCGGGGTGTTCGGGCGCGGACGCGTGGCCGGAGGGTGCGGCGTCGTGGAGTCCGTACGTACGGTCCGTTCCACCGCCCACAGGGCCCTGCGCGCGGCCGGACCCCCCGCCCCACCCTCCGTACGCCACCCCGCACACCGCCGCCGTGCCCGGGACCACCCGTAGCCCCGGGGTCTCGTCCCGCCACGGCGCCACGCACAGCAGCACATGCAGGCCTTCCGCGCTCGGGCCCAAGGTGGTGCGCAGACCCGTCAGGGCCATGTCGCGCTGCCAGCCGCGCTCCGACGTCAGCGCCGCGCGGAGTTCACGGCTCAGATCCGCGCCCGCCTTCGCCTCCTCCGCCAGCAGGTCGCCTATCCGGGCCGTCACCTCCATGGCCGCCGCCAGCCGGGCATCACTGGGCCCCGGATCGGAGTCGTCGAGGAGCCAGACGTATCCGAGGACCCCGCCCCGGTGCCGTACGGGCAGACAGATCCGGCCACGGTAGACACCCGCGTCCGGGGCCGCCGGGATCCGGACCGGACCCCGTGCCCGGGTTATGCCGAAGCCCTCGAACCACGCGCGCACTGCCGGTGTCGACTTCCGGGTCAGGATCGAACGCGTTCTGACCGGGTCCATCGCCGAGTCGTCGTCACTGTCGTGCGCGCCGAAGGCGATCAGCCCGAAATCCCGGTTCTCCAGCGTCGCGGGCACGCCGAGCAGCGCCGTGATCTCGTCGACCAGTTCCTGGTAATCGCCCTTCATCCGGCCATTCTCGCACCGCCTTCAGACAGATGTCTGAGATCCCGGCCACGGATGCGTGACACCTGTCGATGGCAGACGATCGGGACGATCCGTAAGTTTCACAGTGGCTCTCCGTGACCCGCCGTACCGCGCCGGCCCCCGACAGCCCACCGTCTCCACCCTCGATCTCACCGTGCCACCGTGGAGGTGCCCAGTGCTGGGTCCCGTGATCCTTGCCGCGTCGCGCAGCGACAGAATGCGCCGTGTCGTCTCGGCGGCCCCGGTCACCAAGCCCGTGGTGAACCGTTTCATCGCAGGTGAGTCCATTGAGGAGACCAGCCCCGTCGTCGAAGCGATGGCCGCCCGCGGGCTGGAGGTCACCCTCGATGTCCTCGGCGAGGACATCACCGACCCGGCCGCGGCCCTGCTCGCCCGCGACGCCTACCTCCGGCTGATCGAGGCCCTCACCCCCCTCGAACTGGGCCCCCGCGCCGAGATGTCCGTCAAGCTCTCCTCGTTCGGCCAGGCACTTCCCGGCGGGCACGACCTCGCGCTGAAGAACATCACCGCCGTCGTCGAGGCCGCCGCCGAGATCGGCACCACGGTCACCCTCGACATGGAGGACCACACCACCGTCGACTCGACGCTCGCCATCCACGCCGAGCTGCGCGAGCGCTTCCCCGAGACCGGCGCGGTCGTGCAGTCGTATCTCTTCCGCACCGAGGACGACTGCCGCGCGCTGGCCGCCGCCGGTTCGCGCGTACGCCTGGTCAAGGGCGCCTACAAGGAGCCCGCGTCCGTCGCGTACCAGGACAAGACCGAGGTCGACAAGGCGTACGTGCGGAGTCTGAGGATCCTGATGGACGGCTCCGGCTACCCGATGGCCGGCACCCACGACCCGCGCCTCATCGCGATCACCCAGGAGCTCGCGCACCGCGCCGGACGTAAGCTCGACCAGTACGAGTTCCAGATGCTGTACGGCATCCGCGAGGCCGAGCAGAACCGCCTGGCGGCCGAGGGACACCGGATGCGGGTCTACATCGCGTACGGCACCGACTGGTACGGATATTTCATGCGCCGCCTCGCCGAGCGCCCCGCAAACCTCACGTTCTTCCTGCGCTCGCTGGTCAGCCGCGGCTAGGGCGCCGACTCGCGTACGCCCGGACCGCCCACCGCCCCCCGACTGACCCACTGATGAAGGAGATTCGGCAACCATGGACGCTGTGACCCGTGTTCCCGCGCCGGTCAACGAGCCGGTGCACAGCTACGCGCCCGGCTCGCCCGAGCGCGCCCGTCTCGAAGTCAAGCTCAAGGAGCTGGCCGAGAACCCCGTCGACCTGCCGATGACCATCGGCGGCGAGAAGCGGATGGGCGGCGGCGAGCGCGTCGATGTCGTACAGCCGCACAACCACCACGCCGTGCTCGGTACGTTCGCGGGCGCCACCCAGCAGGACGCCCAGGACGCGATCGACGCCGCGCTCGCCGCCGCCCCCGGCTGGCGCGCGATGGCGTTCGACGACCGCGCCGCGATCATCCTGCGCGCCGCCGAACTGCTGGCCGGCCCCTGGCGTGAGACGCTCGCCGCCGCCACCATGCTCGGCCAGTCCAAGACCGCCCAGCAGGCCGAGATCGACACGCCCTGCGAGCTGATCGACTTCTGGCGGTTCAATGTCGCGTACGCCCGTGACCTGCTCGCCGAGCAGCCGGTGGCCAACTCGCCGGGCGTCTGGAACCGGCTCGACCACCGCCCGCTCGAAGGGTTCGTGTACGCGATCACGCCCTTCAACTTCACGGCGATCGCGGGCAATCTGCCCACCGCGCCCGCGCTGATGGGCAATGTCGTGGTCTGGAAGCCGTCCCCGACGCAGACGCTGGCCGCCGTGCTGCTCATGGAGCTGCTGGAGGAGGCCGGGCTGCCCAAGGGCGTCATCAATCTGGTGACGGGCGACGGGATCGCGGTCTCCGAGGTGGCCCTGGCCCACCCGGACCTGGCCGGTATCCACTTCACCGGTTCGACCAGGACCTTCCAGCACCTGTGGAAGACGGTCGGCAACAACATCGAGAAGTACCGTTCGTACCCGAGGATCGTCGGCGAGACCGGCGGCAAGGACTTCGTGGTCGCCCACCCGAGCGCCGACCGTGCCGTGCTCAAGACCGCGCTGACCAGGGGATCCTTCGAGTACCAGGGCCAGAAGTGCTCGGCGTCCTCGCGCGCGTACATTCCGGCGTCGATCTGGAACGACGGCTTCAAGGAGGAGTTCGCCGCCGAGACCGACGGGATCGCCATGGGCGATGTCACCGATCTGGGCAACTTCATCGGCGCCGTCATCGATGAGCGCGCCTTCGCCAAGAGCAAGGCGGCGATCGACCGCGCGGCGGCGGACCCGACGTGCACGATCGTCGCGGGCGGTACGTACGACGACTCGGTCGGCTATTTCGTACGGCCGACGGTCATCGAGTGCGGCGACCCGGAGAACGAGGTCTTCACGACCGAGTACTTCGGCCCGATCCTCGCGGTGCATGTGTACGAGGACGCGGAGTACGAGTCGGTGCTCGCGCAGATGGAGTCGGTGAGCGCGTACGCCCTGACCGGCTCGGTCATCGCGAACGACCGGGCGGCGGCGGCCGACGCGATGGAGAAGCTGCGGTACGCGGCCGGGAACTTCTACATCAACGACAAGTCGACCGGCGCGGTGGTCGGGCAGCAGCCGTTCGGCGGCGGGCGCGCTTCCGGTACGAACGACAAGGCGGGGGCGCCGCAGAACCTGATGCGGTGGACGCTGACGCGCTCGATCAAGGAGACGCTGGTGCCGCCGACGGACTACCGCTACCCGCACATGGGCTGAGGCCTGGCGCTGGGCCGGGCTGGGCCGGGCCGGGCCTGGGGCGCTGGCCTTGGACCGGCCTGGGCTGGGGTGCTGGCGCTGGGCCGGCCTGAGGCGAGGCCCTGGGCCGAGGCGTCCGGTCCGGATCGGGTTCGGCTTCGGCCGTGTGCCATGCCCGTGTCCCGGCCTGGTCGGTCGTCCGCCCCA
>NZ_LATD01000508.1 GCF_000981895.1 Streptomyces odonnellii
GTGGGGGACAAACCCCCGGCACGCGGCGAAGCCAACCCTTCAGGGCGCGAGACCGTCACCCTCCACGTCCATCGGGGCCCGGGGCTTGCCCCGGGATTCGGGCGGGGGCGGGGGACAAACCCCCGGCGCGCCGCGAAACCGGCCCTTCAGGGCGTCAGACTGCCACCGTCCACGTCCATCGGCGTCCGGGGCCCGCCCTGGATTCGGGTAAGGGCGGGGCGGGGACAGAGCTCCCGCGCCCCGGTGGACGCTACTTCTCCGTTACTCCCGCCGAGTCGAACGTCGCCACCTCATGCATCACCCGCGCCGCACTCTGCACCACCGGTAGCGCCAGCAGTGCTCCCGTGCCCTCGCCCAGGCGGAGGTCCAGGTCGACCAGCGGGCGGAGGCCGAGCTTGTTGAGGGCTGCCACATGGCCCGGTTCGGCGCTGCGGTGGCCGGCGATGCAGGCGGCCAGGGCCTCGGGGGCGATCGCCCGGGCCACCAGGGCCGCCGCGCCCGCGCTGACACCGTCCAGGATCACCGGCGTCCGCAGGGACGCGCCGCCGAGCAGGAAGCCGACCAGGGCCGCGTGTTCCAGGCCGCCGACCGCCGCGAGGACACCGACCGGGTCGGCCGGGTCCGGCTGGTGGAGGTCCAGGCCGCGGCGGACGGCATCGATCTTGCGGGCGTGCGTCTCGTCGTTGATGCCCGTACCCCGCCCGGTGACCTCCGAGGGGTCCTGGCCGGTGTAGACGGAGATCAGCGCGGCGGACACGGTCGTGTTGGCGATGCCCATCTCACCGGTGAGCAGCGCCTTGTTGCCCGCCGCCACCAGATCGCGCGCCGTCTCGATACCGACCTCGATCGCCGCCAGGACCTCTTCGCGGGTCAGCGCGGGCCCGGTCGTGAAGTCCGCCGTACCGGCACGGACCTTGCGCGGCAACAGGCCCGGTGTCGCCGCGAGTTCGCCCGCCACACCGACATCGATGACGCACACCTCCGCGCCCACCTGCGTCGCGAACGCGTTGCACACCGCGCCCCCGCCCAGGAAGTTGGCCACCATCTGGCCGGTGACCTCCTGGGGCCATGGCGTCACACCCTGCGCGTGCACCCCGTGGTCGCCCGCGAAGATCGCCACAGCCGCCGGCTCCGGAATCGGCGGAGGGCACAGCCGCGACAACCCGCTGAGCTGCGCCGAGATGATCTCCAGCATGCCCAGCGCGCCCGCCGGCTTCGTCATCCGTTTCTGCCGCTCCCATGCCTCGCCGAGCGCCTTCGCGTCCAGCGGGCGGATACCGGCGATGGTCTCCTGGAGCAGATCGTGCGGCTCCTCGCCGGGCAACGCCCGGCGGCCGTACGTCTCCTCGTGGACGACCCACGACAGCGGCCTGCGCTTCGACCACCCCGCCCGCATCAGCTCGGGCTCCTCGGGGAACTCGTCGACGTACCCCACGCACAGATACGACACGACTTCGAGATGCTCCGGCAGCCCCAGCGCCCGGACCATCTCGCGCTCGTCGAAGAAGCTGACCCAGCCGACCCCGAGTCCCTCGGCCCTGGCGGCGAGCCAGAGGTTCTCGACGGCGAGCGCCGAGGAGTACGGGGCCATCTGCGGCTGGGTGTGCCGGCCGAGCGTGTGCCGGCCGCCGCGCGTGGGGTCCGCGGTGACGACGATGTTCACCGGGGTTTCGAGGATGGCCTCGATCTTCAGTTCCTTGAACTGTTTCGCCCGGCCCTTGGGCAGCGACTTGGCGTACGCCTCGCGCTGACGCTGCGCCAGTTCGTGCATGGACCGGCGGGTCTCGGCGGAGCGGATGACGACGAAGTCCCAGGGCTGCGAGTGGCCCACGCTGGGCGCGGTGTGCGCGGCTTCCAGGACGCGGAGCAGGACCTCGTGCGGAATGGGGTCGGAACGGAAGCCGTTACGGATGTCCCGCCGCTCGCGCATCACCCGGAGCACGGCCTCGCGCTCGGCGTCGTCGAAGCCGGAGGCGGCGGGCGGGCCCTGCGGAACGACGGCCTCGGGCTCGGGAGCGGGCTCGGGGACGACTTCGGTCCCGGCCTGGAACTCGGCCTCGGCGGCGGGGACTTGTACGGGGACGGGG
>NZ_LATD01000509.1 GCF_000981895.1 Streptomyces odonnellii
TCTCGGGCCTTCGGGGGCTTTTCGGGGGCCGGGGGGCGGTACGCGCGTGCTTTCGCGGACCTCAGTAGACGAGGGCCTGGACGTCGTCCGCCATGATCTCGCTGACGAAGACCTGCGCGCCGGCGATCCGTACCCCCTCGATCACATCCTTCTCCGTGATGTCGCGCCGGGCCGCGCACTGCGTGCAGAGGGTGATCCGTCCCCCGGCCTGGATCGACTCGATGAGGTCGGGCAGCGGGGCGGAGTGCGGCAGTTCGAACTCGGCCGCCCGGCCCGGCAGCGAGAACCACGCGGACTCGCCCGTCAGCCACAGCGAGACCTCGATCCCGCTGGCCACGGCCACGGCCGCGACGGTGAAGGCCTGGGAGCAGCGCTCGGGGGCATCGGCCCCGGCGGTCACTTTGATCACGAGCTTCTTCGCGGAAGGCATATGCCGAACTGTAATCCTGTCCGGTACAACCACTCCCTCCGCCCGGAGGTCAGGTCTGTGCGCGGGTGATCGAATTCCGCGCTTCGGATCTCATCTCGTACGTCTCGTACGTCTTCGTACGTGTCATGGGGGGACTCTTTTTTGCAATCTCAGCCAACTCAGGCGGGCCCGGCTGCCCCGGAGCCGGTGGAGCCTCAGGCGCCTCAGGCCGACCAGCCGGCGCCGGTGGTGCCCGAAGCCGTACGGGCTCCGCGCCGGCGCGGGCGTACGGCCCTGCTGATCGCCGCGGCCGCCGTGCTCGGCGTGGTCGCCGGTACGGCCACCGGGTACGCCGTCCAGGCCGACCGCCCGCCGACCCCGCTGCCGATGCTCGCGCAGCCCGGCCTCGCGTATCCCGCGAAGCCGCTTCCTCCGGGGAAGGAGCCGGAGCCGCTGTCCGCCGAGGAGGACAGCCGGGTCAAGACGGACGGTGACCTGCGCAAGCTGCTGCTTTCGCGGCCCGCGGGTGCCAGGGAGAATCCCGCGCCCTGGGCCGACAACGGGTGGCTCTCGCTCGACGAGTACGCCCGCCAGTTCGAGTTCCCCGACTCCATGTTCGAGGACCTGGTGAACGGGGATTTCCGCCGGGCAGCGGCCGTTTCCTGGATGGAGGGCGAGTACCGCGAGACGGACATCGCCCTCGTGCAGTTCCGGGCGGGTCCCGACCTGGGCGCGGTCGAGCACGGGGAAGGTCAGCTCTCCTACATGTCCGGCGACGAGATCGGCGCGGGCAACGACGGCGATGCCATCAAGGGCAGCACCAACGGCCGTTACTACCTCTACAAGGTCGATCGGAAGGCGGGATATCTGCCGCAGTACCGCGCCCGCGCGATCGCCTACCGCGGCGATGTGGTGCTCGACATCGACATTTTCGACACCGTGCCGATCAGCAAGAAGGCGATCCGGACGCTGGCCGAGCGGCAGTTGGAGCGCCTGTGAACGCGCCTGAGAGTGACTCGGTGAACGACTCTGTGAACGATTCCGTGAACGATTCCGTGATCGACACCGACCAGGCGCGTGAGGCTGACCCGTCTCCTGAGCCTGACCGGACTCCTGAGGCCGACCGGGCTCCTGAGGCCGACCGGGTTCCTGAGGTCCCAGAGGCTGCGGACACGCCCTCGGCCCTGGACACCGTCCCCGCTCAGGCCCCGGCCGTACGCCCCGGCCCGAGTCGGCTCCGCAGGGTCCTCGGCACCGTACTGCCCGCCGTGTTCGTCCTCGGCGCGACCGCCGGCGGGCTCGCCTTCGTCAAGACCACCGTCGACAGTGCCGACACCACCGCCCCCACCGCGGTCTGGCGGGACCCGGCCGCCGAGCCGCGCCCGAACCCGGACCCGGCCGAGCGCGCCGACGAGGGCCGTACGGACTCCGACCTCAGCAGGAAGCTGCTGCCGGTCCCCGCCGACTACCGGCTCGGCCCCGATGTGGACGAGCACGGCAATGACGCCTTCCTGACCTCGAAGGAGGCGACGGTGCTGTTCAAGTCGGTCGGCGAGGGCCTGCCCGGCAAGCTGCGCAGGCGACTGGACAAGGAAATCGACAAACTGGGCATCCAGGGCACCGCGGCGCGGTCGTACGAGCGGAACAGGGACTTCCTGGTCGTCGAGGTGTATCTGTCCCGGATGACGGACCGCGCGGCCGTCCGCCGTTCGTACGCGCATCAAGTGGACCGGCCCGGCGCCCGGAAGGGCCCGGCTGTCGAGGGCCACAAGAACAACGCCAGGTGCTTCCTGGGCCCGAAGGAGAAGAAGACCGGCCTCGCGGCGATGGAGTGCGTGGGCTACGACGGCGAACTGGCCGTCGATGTCGTCGCCCACGGCACGGCCCCGATCGACTCGTCCGCCGTCGCCGAGCTGATGGCGGATCAGCTCGACCACATCGCATCCCCGGGGAAGTACGTATGACCGACCAAGTGATCGCGCCGCCTGCCGCCGAGGCGGAGCCGGCCCCTGTGCCCGAGACCGCCGCCGTACCCGCTCCCGGACCGCAGGCGCCTGAAGTACCACAGGTGCCCGAGGCGGCACCGGCCACGCCTGAGCCGTTCCAGGTGCCCCAAGCGCCCCAGGTGCCCCGGCCTCCCCGGCGGGTGCTCCGCGCCGTCGCCCGCTGGGCCGCCGCCGTGGTCGTGTTCGCGGAGCTCTGGAGCGGGGTGGCGTTCGGGATCAGCGGGATGGAACGCGGCGATGTGCCCGGGCTCGCCACCCAGGACGACGGGCGCTGGACGTATCCGCGGCTTTCGCTGCCAGCCCTGCCCGCCGGTTCGCCCCGGCCCTTCACCGACGCCAACGAGGCCGAGATCCACCACGCCGATCTGCGCGCGCTGCTGCTGCCCGCGCCCGTCGGCTCCACCGTGGATGAGAAGCTCCCCGGCGGATGGACCGGAGTCGACCGGTACCTCGCCGAGTACGCCCCGGGGGAGCGGCCCGCGCTGAAGGCCGCCCTGCGCGACTACGCCGTACGGCATGTCGCGGCGCGCGGCTGGACCATGCCCGACGGCACCAGCACGCGCGTCTACCTGCTCCAGTTCCAGTCCGGCGCGTACGCGGTGGAGTACCAGTACAGCGACATCGGCAACGTCCTGACGGCCGGTACGCCGCTGGCCGCCGCCCCGACGACCGAGCTGGACGAGGGGTGGGCCGAGGAGGACCTCGTACAGGACACGACAGCGAGGGCGTACGTGGAGCCCAAGCCGTACGGGGACAGCCAGGTCCGGCAGGCGTATGTCCTGGCGGGGGACACCGTCGCGCTGATCGTGCAGGAGAAGAAGGGCGGGGCCGCGGCCGTACCGTTCCACCAGACCCTGATACTCCAGAGCCAGCTCCTGGGCTGAGGGGCTTCGCGGCCTCTGTAGTCCCTGCGACCTCAGCGGAAGCACCTCATCGTGAGGGCCGGGCCATCACCCATTAGGCTGGGGCCCGGCCCCACCGGCCCCAGCTCTGCCCTTACCGCGTACCCGAGGAGCACCCCGTGCTTGAGGCTTTCTTCACTTCCCTGCTGGTCCTCGTCTGCCTCGGCACGCTCGCGTTCGCCGGACTGGCCGTGAAGAAGCTGTACCAGGGTCAGCGCTAGCTCCAGCTCCGGCAGGGGCTCAGGGCCCAGGCCCCAGCCGTACCGCCGCCATCAGCGTCACACCCCGCTCCTCCGCAGAACACCCCCCGCCTCTACAGATCGACTGAGCCGCTCATGATCGAGATCCCGTCCGACCTGCACCCCGACCTCGTTCCCCTCGTCTTCCTCCTCGGGAACTGGGAGGGCGTCGGCGTCTTCGACTTCCCCGGCGACGAGAAGGCCAACTTCGGCCAGGAAGTCACCTTCAGCCATGACGGCCGGGACTTCATCGAGTACGTCTCGCACACCTGGGCGCTCGACGCCGAAGGCAAGAAGCTCCGGCCGATCGAGTCCGAGTCCGGCTTCTGGCGGATCGACAAGGACCGCAAGGTCGAGGTCGTGATGGTCAGGGACCAGGGCGTGGTGGAGGTCTGGTACGGCGAGCTGGCCGACCAGAAGCCGCAGATCGACCTGGTCACGGACGCGGTGGCCCGTACGGCGGCCTCCGGCCCGTACAGCGGGGGCAAGCGGCTGTACGGCTATGTCAAGGGCGATCTGATGTGGGTCGGCGAGAAGTCGACACCGGAGATCGCGCTGCGCCCGTACATGTCGGCGCATCTGAAGAAGGTCGTGACGCCGGACCAGGTCGAGGCATGGGCCAAGGATCTCGGCGATCTCCCGGAGGACGGCATCGCGTTCTTCAAGTAGGCCCGATCGGTCGGCTTCAAGTAGGCCGTCGGCCGGCCGGGCCTGCTTGCCCGGCCGGTCGGCTCCTGAGGGCGGACCGGCCTTGTCAAGCCAACCAGAGCGCCTTCTTCGGGCAGTCCGTCACGATCCGCCCGCACCGCCCCCGCCGCTGCATACACTGGGGAGCGTGGTGAGCACCGACTGGAAGAGCGATCTCCGGCAACGCGGCTACCGGCTGACGCCGCAGCGTCAGCTTGTGCTCGAAGCCGTCGACTCCCTCGAACACGCGACGCCCGACGACATCCTCTGCGAAGTGCGCAAGACCGCCTCCGGGGTGAACATCTCCACCGTGTACCGGACCCTGGAGCTGCTGGAAGAGCTGGGGCTGGTCTCGCACACCCATCTCGGGCACGGCTCCCCGACGTACCATCTCGCCGACCGCCACCACCACATCCACATGGTCTGCCGGGACTGTACGGAAGTGATCGAGGCGGACATCGAGATCGCGGCGGAGTTCACCGCCAAGCTGAGTGAGACGTACGACTTCACGACGGACATGAAGCACTTCGCGATCTTCGGCCGCTGCCGGGCGTGCTCGCTGCGCGCGGCGGGCACGGGCTCGTAGCGGCGGGCGCGGGTTCGTAAAAGGCACAGGTTCGTAAAGGCGCGGATTCGTAAAAGGTACGGGTCGTAGCAGGCACGGGTTCGTCAAAGGGCTGATTCCCGGGCACCCGCAGGGCCCCGCCGCCGCCAAGTCGTAGGCTGATAAGCATGAAGAGCCCTCTGCTGTCCCTGCCCGGAGCCGTTCCCGCCGAAGGCCAGGACGAAGGCGTCGCCGCGCATTACGGTGATCTGTTCCGTGAGCAGCGCTCTCTCGCCGATGGCACCGGTCTGGTCGACCTCTCGCACCGCGGGGTCGTGACCGTGACCGGGGACGACCGGCTGAGCTGGCTGCATCTGCTGCTCACCCAGCATGTGAGCGAGCTGCCGGCGGGGCAGGCCACGGAAGCGCTGATTCTCTCGGCGCACGGCCATATCGAACACGCGCTGTATCTCGTGGACGACGGCGAGACGCTGTGGGCGCATGTCGAACCCGGTACGCAGGGCGCGCTGATCGCCTACCTGGAGTCGATGAAGTTCTTCTACCGGGTCGAGGTCGCCGACCGTACGGACGACATCGCGATCGTCCATCTCCCCGCCGGCTCCATCACGGAGGCGCCCGAGGGCGTGGTCGTACGGGAGACTCCGTACGGCCGTGATCTCTTCCTGCCCCGGGCGGACCTGGAGGCGTACGCGGCGGCGAACGGGCCGCTGGCCGGGATCCTCGCGTACGAGGCACTGCGGATCGAGGGCCACCGGCCGCGCCTCGGCTTCGAGACCGACCACCGGACCATCCCGCACGAGCTGGGCTGGATCGGCAGCGCGGTCCATCTGCACAAGGGGTGCTACCGGGGCCAGGAGACCGTGGCGCGCGTCCAGAACCTGGGGAAGCCGCCGCGCAGGCTGGTCTTCCTGCACCTGGACGGCAGCGAGGTGCATCTGCCGGGGCACGGTACGCCCGTACGCCTCGCGGCGGACGGCGCGGAGGGGCGCCAGCTCGGCTTCATCACCACGTCGGGGCGCCACCACGAACTGGGTCCGATCGCGCTGGCCCTGGTCAAACGGAATGTGCCGCTGGACGCGGAACTGATGGCGGGCGACACGGCGGCGGCGCAGGAAGCGGTGGTCGAGGCGTAAGGGGCCGGGCGCAAGCGGGCTTCGGGCGGGGGCTCGGGGCGCGGCCGGGGTCGGGC
>NZ_LATD01000051.1 GCF_000981895.1 Streptomyces odonnellii
GGAGCCGGGGGGGCCACCGGCGCGGGAGCCGGAGCCGGAGCCGGGGCGGGCTCGGCGGCGACCGGAGCGGGCGCCGGGGCGGCCGGGGCCGGAGCAGGCGCGGCCGGGGCGGCGGGCGCCGCCGGAGCGGCACCCGGGGCACCGATCACCGCGAGCCTGGCGCCGACCTCGGCGGTCTCGTCCTCGCCCACCACGATCTCCAGCAGCACACCGGAGGCCGGAGCGGGAATCTCGGTGTCCACCTTGTCGGTCGACACCTCGAGCAGCGGCTCGTCGGCCTCGACCGACTCGCCGACCTCCTTCAGCCAGCGCGTGACCGTGCCCTCGGTGACGCTCTCGCCGAGCGCGGGCAGGACCACATCGGTCCCGGACGCACCGCCCGCCGGAGCGGCGGCCGGTACGGGAGCCGGCTGGGCGGCCGGAGCCGGAGCCTCGGCCACCGGGGCCGGGGCGGGTACGGGCGCGGGCTCGGCGACGGGGGCCGGGGCGGCCGCGGGAGCGCCCGTACCGTCGTCGATGATGGCCAGCTCGGCGCCGACCTCCACGGTCTCGTCCTCGGCGACCTTGATGGACGCCAGCACACCGCCGGCCGGGGCCGGGATCTCGGTGTCGACCTTGTCGGTGGAGACCTCGAGCAGCGGCTCGTCGGCCTCGACGCGCTCGCCCTCGGCCTTCAGCCAGCGGGTGACAGTGCCCTCGGTGACGCTCTCGCCGAGCGCCGGCAGGGTTACGGAAACCGCCATGGTTTCAGTTGCTCCTAACGAATGTGCGGTAGGTGGTCGTCAGCGCCCGGACTGAATCAGTCGTGGGAGTGGAGGGGCTTGCCGGCGAGGGCGAGATGGGCCTCACCGAGCGCCTCGTTCTGGGTCGGGTGCGCGTGGATGAGCTGCGCGACCTCGGCAGGCAGAGCCTCCCAGTTGTAGATGAGCTGAGCTTCGCCGACCTGCTCGCCCATACGGTCACCCACCATATGGACACCGACCACGGATCCGTCCTTGACCTGGACGAGCTTGATCTCGCCCGCGGTCTTGAGGATCTTGCTCTTTCCGTTGCCCGCGAGGTTGTACTTGAGGGCGACGACCTTGTCCGCGCCGTAGATCTCCTTGGCCCTGGCCTCGGTGATGCCCACGGAGGCGACCTCGGGGTGGCAGTAGGTCACCCGCGGCACACCGTCGTAGTCGATCGGTACGGTCTTGAGACCGGCCAGCCGCTCGGCCACGAGGATGCCCTCGGCGAAGCCGACATGTGCGAGCTGGAGGGTCGGGACCAGGTCGCCGACGGCCGAGATGGTCTCGACGTTCGTCCGCATGTACTCGTCGACGAGGACATAGCCGCGGTCCATCGCGACGCCCTGCTCCTCGTACCCGAGCCCCTGCGAGACCGGGCCGCGGCCGATCGCGACCAGCAGCACCTCGGCCTCGAAGGCCTTGCCGTCGGCCAGCGTGACACGGACGCCGTCCTGCGTGTACTCGGCCTTCTCGAAGAACGTACCGAGGTTGAACTTGATACCGCGCTTGCGGAAGGCGCGCTCCAGGAGCTTGGAGCTGTTCTCGTCCTCGACCGGGACGAGATGCTTCAGGCCCTCGACCACGGTGACGTCCGTGCCGAAGGACTTCCACGCCGAGGCGAACTCGACGCCGATCACACCGCCGCCGAGGATGATCGCGGACTGCGGGACCCGGTTCAGCTTCAGGGCGTGGTCGGACGAGATGATCCGCTCGCCGTCGATCACCAGACCCGGCAGCGACTTCGGCACGGAGCCGGTCGCGAGGAGGACATGGCGGCCCTGGACGCGGCGGCCGTTCACATCCACGGAGGTGGGGGAGGACAGCCGGCCCTCGCCCTCGATGTAGGTCACCTTGCGGGAGGCGACCAGGCCCTGAAGGCCCTTGTAGAGGCCGGAGACGACCTCGTCCTTGTACTTGTGGACCCCCACGATGTCGATGCCCTCGAAAGAGGTCTTGACACCGAACTGGTCGGCCTCGCGCGCCTGGTCGGCGATCTCGCCGGCGTGCAGCAGGGCCTTGGTGGGGATGCAGCCGTTGTGCAGGCAGGTGCCGCCCAGCTTGTTCTTCTCGATCAGGGCCACGTCCAGGCCGAGCTGCGCTCCGCGCAGGGCCGCGGCGTAACCACCGCTACCGCCGCCGAGGATCACTAGGTCGAAAACGGTGCTGGCGTCGTTCGCCACGTCACGTCCTCCATGCATGTGCGCCGGGCGCGGTCTCCATGACCGGGCGGCGGCTGGTGTTCGGCCGCTTCTCTTCGGCCCTGTGGTGGGGGCCCTGTCCTGCCGAGAACCCATCTTCGCACTTGTTCGGGGCCGGTGGGACGCGGGGCCGGTTACCCCTGCGTACTACCTCCCGCCCCGGACGCAGAACGCGCCGGGGCGGGACTGTATTCCAGCCGCCACAAGCCGCACCGGCCGCGCACGGCCGCCCGGCGAGTGAGCCGAAGGGCGCCGGCCGCTGTCGAAAGGGAGGCTGTGCTCGATATGCGGCTCCGCCGCGCGGGCGCAGGCCCCGAGGTACGAGCGGACCGAGCACGGTCGACTGTCGACAGGGGCTTGAGGCGCCCGGAGGCGAACCGAGCCCTAAAAAAAGGGCGCGAGCACGGTCGACCGTCGGCACCGACATGCAGCGCCCCGGAGGCGAACCGAGCCCTAAAAAGACTCAGCGAGCTTCACGAGCGTGCGGATCGCGGAGCCCGTGCCGCCCTTGGGGGTGTAGCCGTACGGGGCGCCCTCGTGGAAGGCCGGGCCCGCGATGTCCAGGTGGGCCCAGGTGATGCCCTCCGCGATGAACTCCTTCAGGAACAGTCCGGCGACCAGCCCGCCGCCCATCCGCTCGCCCATGTTCGCGATGTCCGCGGTCGGGGAGTCCATGCCCTTGCGCAGATCCGCCGGGAGCGGCATCGGCCAGGACGCCTCGCCCGCCTCCTCGGCCAGCTCGTGGATGGTCGTACGGAACGCGTCGTCGTTCGCCATGATCCCGAACGTACGGTTCCCCAGCGCCAGCACCATCGCGCCGGTCAGCGTCGCCACGTCCACGATCGCGTCCGGCTTCTCCTCGCAGGCGCGGGTCAGCGCGTCCGCCAGGACGAGCCGGCCCTCGGCGTCGGTGTTGAGGACCTCGACGGTCTTGCCGCTGTACATGCGCAGGACGTCGCCGGGGCGGGTCGCCGAACCGGACGGCATGTTCTCCGCCAGGGCCAGCCAGCCGGTGACATTGACGGTCAGGCCCAGTCGCGCGGCGGTGACCACGGCCGCGAACACCGCGGCGGCGCCGCTCATGTCGCACTTCATGGTCTCGTTGTGGCCGGCCGGCTTGAGCGAGATGCCGCCCGAGTCGTAGGTGATGCCCTTGCCGACGAGGGCGAGTGTCTTCTCCGCGTCGGGGTGCGTGTACGACAGTCTCACCAGGCGGGGCGGATTGGCCGAGCCCTGGCCGACGCCGAGGATGCCGCCGTAACCGCCCTTGGCGAGCGCCTTCTCGTCGAGGACCTGGACCTTGATGCCGTTCTCCTTGCCCGCGGCGGTGGCCACGGCGGCGAACGCCTCGGGGGTCAGATCGTTCGGCGGGGTGTTGACCAGGTCGCGGGCGCGGTTGACCTCCTCGGTCAGCGCGATCGCACGGTCCGCGGCGGCCTTGACCGCCTTGTCGCGCGACTTGGTGCCGACGAGCAGGACCTCGCCGAGCGGCAGCTTCGGACCGTTCTCGGCCTTGCCGTTGCCGCCGTTCCTCCCGCCGCCGTTGTTCTCGCCGCCCTGGTACGCGAGGAAGGCGTACGCGCCGAGCAGCGCGCCCTCGGCGACCGCCTCGACCGCCTCGGCCGACTCGGCGGGCAGTGCGAACGCGGCCTTCTTGCGGCCCGAGAGCGCGCGGGCGGCGGACCCGGCGGCGCGGCGCAGCGGCTCGGTGCCGTACGAGTCGTCCTTGCCCGGCACCGGGCCGAGCCCGACCGCGAGGACGACGGGGGCCTTCAGCCCGGCGGGCGAGGGGACCTTGGTCACCTCGCCCTCGGCGCCCGAGGCACCGAGGGTCTCCAGGACGCTGCCGAGCTTTCCGTCGAACGCCTTGTCCACGGCTTCGGCGCCCGGCGCCACGACCGGCCCTTTCGCGCCCTTTGCGATGCCGACGACGATCGCGTCGGCGCGCAGGGACGCCGCGCCGGAGGTGCTGAGAGTGAGAGCAGTCACGGTGGTGAAATCTCGCTTCCGTTGTGTTCTTTGGCGGTCGAAGGGTGGGCCGACCGAGCCCGCCGTATCGTATTTCGGCCCGAACTGCGGCGGGAACGAGCCTACGCTCAGTGATGGACGCTCTCGACGGGGGCGCTGGTTCACCCGCGCGTGGCCGCGTTTTAACCGAGTGACAGTACGACCAGGGCCGCCGTCGCCGCGGTCTCCGCGAGGGCGCCGAAGACATCGCCGGTGACCCCGCCGAAGCGCCGTACGCAATGCCGCAGGAGCAGGTGTGCCGCACCCAGGGCGGCCAGAACCGCCAGCGTGTGCCGTACGGAGCCGACGGCCCCGAGGAGTCCGCCCGCCGCCGCGCAGAGCGCCGTGACGACGACGGCCGCGAGGACGGCGGACCGTACCGGCACCGTGCCCGCGACCGCCGCGCCCAGTCCGTCGGGACGGGCCGGTGGCACGCCCGTACGGCAGGTGAGGGTGAGCGCGAGCCGGGCTGTCACCGCCGCCACGGCCACCGCCACCGCGCCGTGCGCCCAGCTCTCCCCGTACAGCGCGGACACCGCCGCGACCTGGGCCAGCAGGGTCAGCAGCAGCGTGATCACCCCGAACGGGCCGATGTCCGAGCGCTTCATGATCCGCAGCGCGTCCTCGGCGGGCCGGCCGCTGCCGAGGCCGTCGGCGGTGTCGGCGAGCCCGTCGAGATGCAGTCCGCGGGTGAGGACGGCGGGGACGGCGACGGTGGCCACGGCCGCGAGCAGCGGCGTCGCGCCGGCCAGGAGCAGCAGTCCGCCGAGGGCCGCCGAGGCCAGGCCGACGACCAGTCCGGCGGCCGGCGCGCAGAGCATCCCGGCGCGGGCGGCGGCGCGGTCCCAGCGGGTGACCCGGACGGGGAGGACGGTGAGGGTGCCGAAGGCGAACCGCATCCCGTCCACAAGAGCGGGAAGAGCGCCGGCCGGCGCGCGGGCGCCCTCGCCGCCGGCTCCGTCGGCCGGTATGCCGTCCGTACGATCCTGGGAGGTCATCGCGCGAGCGTAGCCCGGGCCCGGCCGGGGGCCGGGGTCAGCGGGCGGACTCCAGCCGGCCGCGGCGCAGCCAGCGCGGGAGTCCGGGGGCCTCCAGGAAGCCTTCGGCGCGGCCCGCCGCGACACCGATGCGCGGCAGGTCGGCGCTCTTCTCGAAGAGCATGAAGCGGGGCTCCCAGATGGGCCGGTACTTGGCGTTGGCACGGTAGAGCGACTCGATCTGCCACCAGCGCGAGAAGAAACTCAGCAGCGAACGCCACAGCCGGAGCACCGGGCCCGCGCCCAGCTTGCCGCCGCGCTCGAACACCGACCGGAACATCGCGAAGTTCAGCGAGAGTTGAGTGATCCCGATCTCCCCGGCGCGCTGGAGGAGTTGGATGACCATGAACTCCATCAGACCGTTCTCGCTGTCGCGGTCGCGGCGCATCAGATCGAGCGAGAGCCCCTTGGGGCCCCACGGCACGAAGCTCAGCACGGCGCGCAGCCGCGCCTCGTCCCCGCCCGGTTCGCCGAGCCAGCATTCGAGCATCACGCAGCGGCCGTCGCCCGGGTCGCCGAGCCGGCCGAGGGCCATGGAGAAGCCGCGCTCGGTGGCGCCGTCGCGCCAGTCCTCGGCGCGGCGCAGCAGTTCCGCCATCTCCTCGGCGGGGATGTCCTCGTGACGCCGGATCCGGACCTGGTAGCCGGCCCGCGCGACCCGGTTGTACGCCTGGCGCACGGTCCGCATCGCCCGCCCCTCCAGGGCGAAGTCGGCCGTCTCGACGATCGCCTCGTCGCCCAGTTCCAGCGCGTCGAGTCCGTACCGGGCGTAGATGGTGCCCGCTTCCTCGCCCGCGCCCATGACCGCCGGGATCCAGCCGTGTTCGCGGGCCTCGGCGAGCCAGGGCACGATCGCGCCGGGCCAGGCCTCCGGGTCGCCGATCGGATCGCCGGAGGCCAGCGAGACCCCGCCGACGACCCGGTAGGTGATGGCCGCTTTGCCGGTCGGGGACCATACGACGCTCTTCTCGCGGCGCAGCGCGAAGTAGCCCAGGGAGTCGCGCTCGCCGTACCGGTCGAGCAGCAGCCGCAGCCGCGCCTCGTCCTCGGGGGTGAGCGGATCGACGGCGCGTGTCGAGCGGAACGCCGCGTACAGCACGGCGAGCAGCAGCAGGGTCGACAGGACGTTGATGGTGACATTGGCCCAGCCGGGGGTGGCGATGCCCGGATAGCGGGCGTCGTCCGCGGTCAGGGAGACCAGCCGGGTCGCTCCGTACCGCCAGCGCTCGGCGAAGGTCGAGCCGCCGGGGGCGGTGTTGGTGACGGTGACGAGCAGCGCGGCCAGCAGGGAGGTGACGAGCAGTCCGCCGGCGGCGACGGCCGCGGCCAGCCTGGCATTGGACCGGTCGCCCTTCGCGTAGAACTCCCGCCGGCCGAGGAGCAGCGCGCCGACGAAGGCGGCGGTCAGCGCGATGGAGATCCAGTTCTGCGGATAGCGCCTGATCTCGGGGAAGGCCATGCCGAAGGCGAACAGCACCAGGAAGAGCCCGGACAGTACGAGATTGAGGATCCAGGCGGCGCGCTTGCGGCGGCGCATGGTGACGGCGAGGAAGAGGGCGAACGCGCCGGAGGCGAAGCCCGCGGTGAGGAGATACGGGGTGAAGTAGTCGTCGGTGTTGTGGCGCCGCAGATCCTGGCCGAGGGAGACCCAGACGGCGCTGAGGAAGTTGACGAAGGCGACGGCGCGCAGGTACCAGACGGCGGACACCGCGGCGCGTTGCGAGCGGTCGCCGCCTCGGCTCGATCGATCGGGGGCCAAACGGACTTCTCCCATAAAAACGATCATATGGGGCAGTTGTCGTCCATGGGATGGCTGAGGCCGCCGTCAGTGGCGGCGGCCTCCGTCGATGTGCCGGTGCCTCAGCCGGCGGCGCTGTCCTCGTTCCTGACGGTCTCTCCGGAGTCGAGGCCCTCCTCGGGGGTCTCTTCGAGGGTCTCCTCTGCGGGCTTCGGCTCGCGCTCCGGCTCGCGCTCCGGCAACTCGGCCGCGAGGGCGGCGGCGGCCTGGACGAGCGGCAGCGCGAGCAGCGCGCCCGCGCCCTCGCCCACCGTGACGCCCTGGTCCAGCAGCGGCACCAGCGCCATCCGGTCCAGCGCCTTGGCCTGGGCGGGCTCCCCGGTCGCCTGCCCGGCCAGCCACCAGTCGGGCGCGCGGAACGCGGCGCGCTGCCCGACCAGCGCGCAGGCCGCCGAGACCACACCGTCCAGGATCACCGGCGTCCGCCGTACCGCGCACTGGAGCAGAAAGCCCGTCATCGCGGCCAGATCCGCGCCGCCCACGGTCGCCAGCAGCTCCAACTGGTCGCCGAGCACGGGCCGGGCGCGGCGCAGCGCGTCCCGGATCGCCGCGCACTTGCGCATCCACGCCAGGTCGTCGATGCCGGCGCCGCCCCGGCCGGTGACCACGGAGGCGTCCGTGCCGCACAGCGCGGCGATCAGGGTGGACGCGGGGGTGGTGCCGCCGACGCTGAGATCCCCCAGGACGACCAGATCCGTGCCGGAGTCCGCCTCCTCGTCGGCGATCGCCATCCCCAGCCGTACGGCCTGCTCGGCCTCCTCGACGGTCAGCGCGTCCTCGATGTCGATCCGCCCGCTGCCGCGGCGGATCCGGTGGCGCGCGACGTCCTCGGGCAGCAGCTCCGGATCGCAGTCGAGCCCGGCGTCGACGACCCGTACCGGTACGGCGGCGCGGCGGGCCAGGACGGCGACGGGGCTCGCACCGTCCAGTACGTCGCGCACGAGCCGGTACGCGCCACCGGCCGGCCGGCCCGACACCCCGAGCCCGGCGACCCCGTGATCCCCCGCGAACAGCACGACCCGCGGCTGCCGTACGGCCTTGACCGGTACGGATCCCTGCGCGGCGGACAGCCACTCACCCAGCTCGTCCAGCCGCCCCAGCGCCCCCGCGGCCACGACGAGCCGCTCCCGCCGCTCTTCGGCATCGCGCCGCGTCCCGCTGTCGGGCCGCTCGATCAGGTCGGAGAAGTCATCGAGATTCAGCACCTCTGAAGATTACCGGGGCGCCTCCCGGCTGGGGGCCGTGGTTCCGGGCGCGCTTCGGCCGACGCGGGTTTTTCCGGTGCGGGCCGCGAATTCCAGCCCGTCCGGCGCTTGAGGACGGAACCGCCTGCCCCGGCGCCGGGCGCGCAAAACTCAGCCCGTCCGGCGCTTGAGGACGAAGCGGGCGCCGGGCGCACCCGGCACCAATCCGCGTGCCCCTACCGCAGGGGCAGGACCTGGCCCGCCACCACCAGCAGTACCGACTCGCACTCGTCCCCCACCGCCGCGTTCAGCCGCCCCAGTTCGTCCCTGAAGCGGCGGCCCGACGCCGTCGCCGGGACCACGCCCGACCCCGTCTCGTTCGTGACCAGCACCACCGTCCGCCGTGTTTCGCGCACCGCGGTCACCAGTTCCCGTGTGCGCTTGCGGAGCGCGTCCGAGCCGCCCGCCGCCCACGCCGCGTCGTCCCACGCGTTCACGCGGTCCATCGCGTCGGTGAGCCACAAGGACAGGCAGTCGATGAGCAGCGGCGGGCCCTCGGCCGCGAGCAGGGGGACGAGGTCGCAGGTTTCGGCGGTGGACCAGGAGGCCGGGCGGCGGTCGCGGTGGGCGCGGACGCGGGCCGCCCACTCCGCGTCGTCCTCGCGGCCCCCGCCCGTCGCCACGTACAGCACACCCGGGAACGTCGCCAGCCGCCGTTCCGCCTCCCACGACTTGCCGGAGCGCGCCCCGCCCGTGACCAGGGTGCGCCGGGGCACCTCGGGGCCCGGCCGGTACGCGCCGACCGTCAGCGTCGTACCGTCGGGGACCGCCCGCGCCCCCGCCGCCGCGAGCCGCCGGTCCAGTTCCGCGCCGGGCGGCACGTCGTGGTCGAGATGGACCGCGACGACATCGGTCGTGGCGCCCACCGCCCCCGCCGCCCGCAGCCGCGCCACCGCGTCCGGCCGGCCGACGACATCCGCGGCGACCACGTCGTAAGGGGCGGGCGCCGTACGCCCGTCGGCGGAGATCCCGGCCGGTGCGCCGCCCGGCGGGAGGTGGAGCAGCCGGTCGCCGCCGGGCCCCGTCACCTCGTACCCCGTGCCCGGCGCGTCCATCGCCACCGCCCGCACCCGGTGCCCGCTGAGCAGTGTCAGCACCCGCCCGTCCGCGACCCGCCCCGCAGCGGGCAGCCCGGCGGGCAGTTCGACCGCGGGCCCGTCGTGCGGATGGGTGAGCAGGACCTGCCGTACGCCCGCGAGCGAGTGCCCGGCGCGGGCCGCGGCGAGCGCGGCGCCCGGGGTCAGATCCAGCAGCAGCACCCCGTCCACCAGCAGCGAGGTCGCCGCCCGCGCCCGGTCACCGTGAGCGGTCGCGCAGGCGGCGCAGGGGCAGTGCGGGCGGGGCAGCCCGGCGGGGGCACCGGTGCCGAGCAGAGTCAGTTCCACGGGGTGATCCTCCCGTGTCACCGCCGAGGGTGCGCGCCCGGCTACGCTGCGGGCAGGAAAATCGATCAGTTCCGCGGGAACCGGGAGGCGCATATGGCGTGGACGTGGCGGTTCGAGAAGGCCGACGGTACGGAGGTCCCGCCTGCGGTGGAGCCGGAGGAGTTCTCCACGCAGGGCGACGCCGAGTCGTGGGTCGGCGAGGCGTGGAAGGAACTGCTGGACGGCGGCGCGGAGCAGGTCTCGCTGTTCGAGGACGGCAGCAAGATCTACGGCCCGATGAGCCTGCGCGCGAACGAGGCCTGAACGAGAGCCGGCCGCACACGCGACGGCGCCCGGGCCCGGGCGGTACCGGGCCCGGGCGCTTTGCTGCGCATCCTGTAGCCAGCCAGCCAGCCAGCCAGCCAGCCAGCCAGCCAGCCAGCCCGTCCGTCCGTCCGTCCGGCCAGCCCGTCCGGCCGGCTGCTTGAGGACACGCACGGCACGACAGCCCGTCCGGCGACCGAGGGCACCCCCTACATCTCTCCCAGCGTGACCTCCGCCGTCTTCGTCCCGTCCGACCGGATGTACGTGACCTTCACCTTCTGGCCCGGCTTGTGCGGGGCCAGCGCCTCGGACAGTGATGTGATCGTGGTGATCCCGGTGCCGTCGACCTTGACGATGATGTCGCCCTCCTTGATCCCCGCCCGGTCGGCCGCGCCGCCCTTCGTCACCTTGACCACCGCGACGCCCGCGGGCTGGAAGCCGGCGCCCAGGACCGTACGGCCCGTGATGCCCAGGGCGGCCCGGCCCGAGTCGGTGACCCGGCCGTGCTTGATGATCTGGTCGGCGACCGTCTTCACCATCGAGGCGGGGATCGCGAAGCCGATGCCGGGCGCGGCGCTGTTGCCGAGCTGCGGGTCCGTCGCCGCCAGGGTCGGGATGCCGATGACCTGGCTGTCCAGATTGACCAGCGCGCCCCCGCTGTTGCCCGGGTTGATCGCCGCCGAGGTCTGCACCATGTCGGCGATGGTGGCGCCGGTCCCGCCGCCCGCCGCGCTCTCGCTGACGGTCCGTCCGACCGCCGAGACGATGCCCTGGGTGACACTGCCCGACAGGCCCAGCGGAGAGCCCATGGCCAGCACGATCTGACCCACCGCCACCTTGGACGTGTCGCCGAACGTCGCCGTCCTCAACTCGCCCGGGACCTTGTCGAGCTTGATGACCGCGAGGTCCTGCTGCGGAAAGCTGGAGACCAGCTTCGCCCCCAACTGCCGCTCGCTGTTGGCGACCGTGACCGCGAACGTCCGCTGTCTGCCTACCACATGGGCGTTGGTGACGATATGGCCCTTGTCGTCGTACACGACGCCCGAGCCCAGACCGTTCCCCGTGTCGATCTGCACGACCGACGGCAGTACGTCCTTGATGACGGCCTCGTACTCGCTCTGGAGGCTGTTGGCGGAACGCTGTACGGCGACGGGCCGGGGCGTGGCGCTGGGCTGGGGGGCGGGGCCCGGGCCCGCGGCGGCGCCGGCGCAGCCGCCCGCCAGGACGGCCGCGCAGACCGCGGCGGTCAGGGGCGGCAGCAGCCGGCGCGGGCACCCGCGGCGAAGGGAAGCATTCATGCCCGGAGTATCCCTTTCGCCCTGTTGATGCGGCGTGTGATACGCCGCCGAACAGGCGGTACGGGCAAGGGCACGCCCTGATCGGCGGACACTCCGGAAAGGGATCAAGCCCGGCAGAAATGGATCAGGCCCGGGAAGAGATCAGGCCTCGAAGAAAGGCTTCAGGTCCGGAACGGGTTCGGGCCCGTCAAGGCTCATGCCGCGCATCCGGCCTGGCCCGCCCGTCCCGGTTCCCTCACCGCGCCGCCGTCAGGAACTGGGTCGCCGCCAGCTCCCCGTACAGCGGGTCCTTCGCCACCAGTTCCTCGTGCGTGCCCACCGCCCGTACCCGGCCCGCGTCCATCACCACGATCCGGTCCGCCAGCGTCACCGTCGACAACCGGTGCGCCACCACCAGCACGGTCACCTCGCGGGCCGCCTCCGCCACCGCGTCCCGCAGCGCCAGTTCATTGACCGCGTCGAGCTGCGAGGTCGCCTCGTCCAGAAGCAGCAGCCGGGGTCTGCGCAGCAGCGCCCGGGCGATCGCCACCCGCTGCCGCTCGCCGCCCGACAGCTTGGAGCCGCGGTGGCCGACCAGGGTTTCGAGACCGTCGGGCAGCCGCTCCACGAGACCGTCCAGCCTGGCCCGTACGAGCACCTTCCGTATCTCCTCGTCCGAGGCGTCCGGCGCGGCGAAGACCAGATTCTCGCGGAGCGTCCCGGCCAGTACGGGCGCGTCCTGCTCGACATAGCCGATCGCCGCGCGCAGCCCGGTCAGAGGCCAGTCCCGGACATCCCGGCCGTCGATCAGGACCCGGCCGCCGGTCGCCTCGTAGAACCGCTCGATCAGCCCGAAGACCGTGGTCTTGCCCGCGCCGGACGGGCCGACGAAGGCCGTCATCCCGGGGCCGGGCACCTCGAAGGTGACACCGTGGTGGACATACGGGAGATCGTCGCGGTAGCGGAAGGTGACGTCCTCGAAGGTCACGGTCGCGGGACCGCCGCCCCCGACGGCTTCCGGCTCCGCGGGCTCCAGCGTCTCCGTCTCCAGCCGCTCCGCCTCCGCGATCCGGGCTATCGCCGCCGACCCCACCTGGTACTGCGTGACCGCTGTCACCAGCTTCGACACCGGGTCGATCAGGAAGAACAGATACAGCAGGAACGCGACCAGCGTGGAGACCGCGATGGCCCCCGAGGCCACCCGCGCCCCGCCGATCCCCAGCACCGCCAGGAACGACACCTGGACCGCGAGACCGACCGAAGTCCCGGCCACCGACTGCCACTTGGCGGACCGTACGCCATGCCGCCAGGCCTCCTGGGCCGCGGCCGCCACCACGGCCGTCTCCCGCTCCTCCGCGCCGGACGCCTTGACCGTACGGAACGCTCCGAAGGCCCGCTCCAGCACGGTGGATATCGCGCCCACCGCCTCCTGCGACTGCCGGGTCGCCCGTGCGATGCGGGGCATCACCAGGGCCACCGCGCCGCCGATCAGCACGATCACCCCGAGCGTGACCGCGAGCAGCACCGGGTCCAGCAGACCCATCAGGACGACGGTCGCCACGAAGGCGAGGCCGCCGGTGGCCGCCGAGACGATCGACTGGGTCGTCACCGCGCGCAGCAGAGTGGTGTCCGAGGTGACCCGGGACATCAGATCGCCCGGCTGGGTCCGCTCCACCTCGGGCAGCCGCAGCCGCAGCAGCCGCCCGATCAGGGTGCGGCGGGCGGCGAGGACGACGGACTCGGCGGTCCGCTCCAGGAGGTACGAGGCGACCGCCTCGATCGCCGTACCGGCCAGCACCAGACCGGTGAGGAGCAGCAGTATCCCGGTGACCGAGCCGTCCTCGCCGAGCCGGTCGACCAGGGACTTGGCGGCGAGCGGCTGCGCGAGTCCGCTCGCGGTGCCGATCAGTGCGAGGAATCCGCCGAGGGCGACGGTGGCGCGGTGCGGCCGGAAATGCCGGTACAGCGCCCGCCAGGTCTCCCGCGCGGAGAGACTCTCCGCCGTACCGTCGTTCGCCCTGTCCTTCGCCGCGCCGGGGCGCGGCTCCCGCTCTTCGCGGGATCTGCCGCCGTTCCGGGCGGCGCGCCGCGTGCTCTGGGTGTCACTCACTTCCATGAGGACGCGGTCCGGGCCCGTTCGCCTGACTCGGAGGCCGCGCGGTCTGACAGCCGCCGCGCGGTCTCTCAGCCACGGACTCCGCAGAGATGAAGCAGCGCGGCGATCCGGCGGTACGGTTCCGTGCGCCCCGCGCGGTCCTCCGCGGCCAGCAGCCGGTCCAGGTCGTCACCGGTCGGCGGTTCCGTGCCGTCCGCCGCCCCGTCCGTGAAGACCCGCACCCCGTACCAGGCGTGCAGCGGCGCCGCGATCCCCGCCAGGGTCGCGGTCAGCCGGTCCAGCCGGTCCGCGCGCACCCGCAGCCCCAGCCGGTTGGTGTACGTACCGGCCTCGAAGGCGTCCAGCGCCCCGGCCCAGTCCCCGGCCAGCCCGGGCCGCAGGGCGAGGGCGTCCCCGTTCCGTACGAGCAGCGAGAGCAGCCCGCCCGGCGCCAGCACCCGGGCCAGGCCCGCGAGCAGCGCGTCCGGCTCGTTCACATACATCAGCACACCGTGGCAGAGCACCACGTCGAAGCTGCCCGGGTGGAAATGGACGCCGGTCTCCAGACCGTCGCCCTCGATCAGCCGGACCCGCTCCTGGATGCCCGCGGGCTCGCCCGCCAGCGCCTCCCGGGCCATGGCGAGCATGCCCGCGTCGGACTCCAGGCCGGTCACCGAGTGCCCCGCGCGCGCCAGCCGCAGGGCCTGTGTGCCCTGCCCCGCACCGACATCGAGGACACGCAGCCGCCGCCCCACCGGGAAGCGGCCGGCTATCTGCTCGTCGAGCTGCCGCGCGACCAGCTCCTGCCGTACGACATTGCGCACGCCGCCGAGTCCGGCGAGCCAGTTCGCCGACGCTCCCGCGAAACCGGGGATCTCCGCGCTCAGGGCCGCTCTCCGCGCTTGACCTGCGGCTTGGGCAGCCGGAGTCGGCGCATCTGGAGCGTACGCATCAGGCCATAGGCCACGGCGCCGCGCTTGGGGGTGTCGGGGAAGCGCTCGGCGAGCTCCTTGCGCAGCCGGAACCAGATTCCGGCGGAGTCCACGACGATCAGCACGATCACCACCAGCCACAGCAGCAGCGCGACGGTCTGGAGCTGTGCGACCCGGATCATGCTCAGCACGAGGATCACCACGGCGAGCGGCAGGAAGAACTCCGCCATGCAGAACCGCGCGTCGACATAATCCCGGACGAACCGGCGCACCGGGCCCTTGTCGCGGACGGGCAGATACCGCTCGTCCCCGCTCGCCAGCGCCTCCCGCTGCCTGGCCAGATCCGCGCGGCGCGTCTCCCGCTGGCGCTTCATGGCCGTCTTGCGGTCGGCGGGCACCGTGGCGGCACGGCGGCGCTGCGACTGCGCGTCACTGCGCTTGGGGGTCGGGCGGCCCTTGGGTGCCTGCGGGTCGCGCTGCTGCGTGGAGGAGTCCGGCGTCACCTGGGTGGCGGGGGCCTTCTCTTCTTTGGAACGGCTACGGAACACAAAGCCCAAGGGTACGGGGTGCCGTGGTTGGACCCCACCCCGCCCGGGAACGATCCCGCAACGGCACGCGTCGTTCCTTGTGGACAGTGCGAACGTACCGGGACAGAGGGGACGCAGCCCTCACTGTCCCCGATGGTCCTCTACTCCTTGCGCCGGAGCGGGACCGGGCAGCAGTCGTCCTTGGGGAGGAGCGCATCCGCACTTGAACAGTGCGGTAATAGAGGCAGGGCCCGTACTGTGGGTTCTGTTGGAGTGCTGGAGCCGGAGTCCGTCAGAAGGGGGCGCGCGAAGCCCATGAGCGGTGTCATGAAACGTATGGGGATGATCTTCCGCGCGAAGGCGAACAAGGCCCTTGACCGGGCCGAGGATCCGCGCGAGACCCTCGACTACTCGTACCAGAAGCAGCTTGAGCTGCTCCAGAAGGTACGCCGCGGGGTCGCCGACGTGGCGACGTCCCGCAAGCGGCTGGAGCTGCAGCTCAACCAGTTGCAGGGCCAGTCCTCCAAGCTGGAGGACCAGGGCCGCAAGGCGCTGGCGCTCGGGCGTGAGGACCTGGCGCGCGAGGCGCTGTCCCGCCGCGCGGCGCTGCAGCAGCAGGTCACCGACCTGGAGACCCAGCACCAGACGCTCCAGGGCGAGGAGGAGAAGCTGACGCTTGCCGCGCAGCGCCTCCAGACCAAGGTCGACGCCTTCCGTACGAAGAAGGAGACGATCAAGGCCACCTACACCGCGGCCCAGGCGCAGACCCGGATCGGGGAGGCCTTCTCGGGCATCTCCGAGGAGATGGGCGATGTCGGCATGGCGATCCAGCGGGCGGAGGACAAGACCGCGCAGCTCCAGGCGCGGGCCGGCGCGATCGACGAACTGCTGGCCTCCGGCGCGCTGGACGACCAGTCCGGGATGGCGAAGGACGACATCGCGGCGGAGCTGGACCGGATCTCCGGCGGTACGGACGTGGAGCTGGAGCTCCAGCGGATGAAGGCGGAGCTGGCGGGCGGCTCGGCACCGAAGCAGGCGATCGAGGGCGGTCCGGCCGAGACGGAGGACACGCCGCCGAATCTGCGCAAGCAGTGAGCGAACGGTAGGGACTCGTCATGATCGTAAGGATCATGGGGGAGGGCCAGGTGAGGCTGGCGGACAGCCACCTCGCCGAACTGAACGAGCTCGACGACGAACTGCTGGCCGAGGTCAGGGGCGGCGACGGGGACGGCTTCCGCCGTACCTTTCACGCGCTCCTGACCAGGGTCCGGGAACTGGGCGAGCCGCTGCCGGACGATGCGCTGGAGCCTTCGGAGCTGATCCTCCCGGCGCGGGACGCGACGCTGGAAGAGGTCCGCGCGCTCCTCGACGACGAGGGCCTGATCCCCACGCCCTGAGCCGGGCCGCGCCCCGGGTGCCGCTTCGCCCTCAATCGCCGGACGGGCGGGAATTCGCGGCCCGCACCGGAAAATCGCCCACCGGCGCGAGGGGGGCGTCGCAGCCGGACGCCAAGCGTCGCGGCTCGCGCGGAGCGCGGTGACCACGCGACGGAGCCGTATCCCGATTGCCGCGCGGTCGGGACGCGCGCCTCCGGAGGCCCCGGCACCCGTCGCCACCCGGCGACCCCGCGCCGCCAGCCGCGCCCGTACCGTTGCTCGGGTGACTGCTATCGGCGCCGCGTTCGCCCGTACCCGGTACTGGGCCCGTACGCATCCGCTCGTGTCCGACGCCGCTCTCGCCGCGCTCCTTCTCGGCTGCATGCTCCTCGGCTCCTTCGCCGGGCCCCGCGGCAGCCACGGCGGCCCGGACTTCGGTGCCCGTACTCCCGGCGCGCTCAGCGTCGTGCTGATGGTCCTCGGGGCCGCCGCGCTCGTGTTCCGGCGGCGCGCCCCCATGCCCGTCCTGGTGTGCACCGGCGGCGCCACCATCGTGGAGCTGATCGCGGTCCGGTCGCCGGCCCCCGTCGTGGTCAGTACCGTCGTCGCGCTGTACACCGTCGCCGCGCACACCGACCGCTCCACCACCTGGCGGGTCGGCCTCGCCACCATGGCCGTGCTGACCGCGGTCGCGATGATGTCCAGCTCCGACGTCTGGTACGCCCAGGAGAACCTCGGGATCTTCGCGTGGGCCGGGATGGCGAGCGCCGCGGGCGACGCCGTACGGAGCCGGCGCGGCTTCATCGACGCCATGCGCGAACGCGCCGAACGGGCCGAGCGCACCCGCGAGGAAGAGGCACGCCGCCGCGTCGCCGAGGAGCGGCTGCGGATCGCCCGCGATCTGCACGATGTCGTGGCCCACCACATCGCCCTGGTCAACGTCCAGGCCGGGGTCGCCTCGCATGTCATGGACAAGCGCCCGGACCAGGCCAAGGAAGCCCTCGCGCAGGTACGGGCGGCCAGCCGCTCCGCGCTCAGCGAGCTGCGCGCCACCGTCGGTCTGCTGCGCCAGTCCGGCGACCCGGCGGCCCCCACGGAACCGGCACCCGGCCTGCTCCACCTCGAAGGCCTGCTGGACACCTTCCGGAACGCGGGACTGCCCGTACGGTTCGCCGCGACCGGCCCGGAGTTCGAGGGGACGGACGGCCACCTCGGCGCGCCTCCCCGCCCCCGCCTCCCCGCCGCCGTCGACCTCGCCGCGTACCGGATCATCCAGGAGGCCCTCACCAATGTGCGCAAGCACGCGGGCCCCGCGGCCACGGCCGAGGTCCGTGTCGTACGGATCGGCGCCGCCCTGGAGATCACCGTCCTCGACGACGGCAAGGGCACCGGCGAGCCCGCCGACGGCGGCGGCCACGGCCTCATCGGCATGCGCGAACGTGTCAGCGCCCTCGGCGGCACCCTGACCGCGGCACCCCGCCCCGGCGGCGGCTTCCGCACCCGGGCGATACTTCCGGTGAACACCCCCGCGGGCGGAGCCCGGGACACCCGGGACCCCCGGCGCACAGAGGCCGCCCGGCCCGTCGGCGGTACGGGGAAGAGCGCGGAGGACGCATGACGATCAGGGTGCTGCTCGCCGACGACCAGACACTGCTGCGCAGCGCGTTCCGGGTCCTGGTGGACTCGGAGCCCGACATGACGGTCGTCGGGGAGGCCGCCGACGGCGCGGAGGCCGTGGCCCTCGCCCGCTCCACCCGGGCCGACGTGGTCCTGATGGACATCCGGATGCCCGGTACGGACGGCCTCGCCGCCACCCGTGCGATCAGCGCCGATCCCGATCTCGCCGGGGTACGGGTCGTGATGCTGACCACCTTCGAGGTCGACGAGTACGTCGTGCAGTCGCTGCGTGCCGGTGCCTCCGGCTTCCTCGGCAAGGGCGCGGAGCCCGAGGAACTGCTCAACGCCATCCGGGTCGCCGCGGCCGGTGAGGCGTTGCTGTCGCCCGCCGCGACCAAGGGGCTGATCGCCACCTTCCTCGCCCAGAGCGCCGCGCCCTCCGACGACCGCGGCCCGGCCCGGCACACCGAGCGGCTGACGGCCCTCACCGGTCGTGAGCGCGAGGTCCTCGTCCTGGTCGCGGGCGGCCACTCCAACGACGAGATCGCCGAGCGGCTGGCCGTCAGCCCGCTGACCGTGAAGACCCATGTGAACCGGGCCATGGCGAAACTGGGGGCCCGAGACCGTGCGCAATTGGTGGTGATTGCGTATGAATCGGGCCTGGTACGTCCAAGGGTGGAGTAGCCGCCCACCCTCGCGTACTACAGGCGCGGTATGCGGCGGATAAGGAAATGGACCTGGGGCCTACGCGTAAGCGCCCTCGCATGGCTGATCGTATAGGTGGGGCCGCAATCCCAGAGGGACCTGAATCCCGACCGTCGCCGGGCGACCCGTAGTCGGACATCCAGGGACGGGCCACCCGGAACCGGGTCGCCGCGCCAAACTGCCGCGTACACCACAGAAGAGAGACCCCAATGTCCTGGCTGTCCAGATTCAGCCTCGCGCAACGGGCCCTGATAGGGCTGATGTCGATCATCGCGATCGTCTTCGGAGCGATCGCGATACCGCAGCTCAAGCAGCAGCTCCTGCCGTCCATCGAACTCCCGATGGTGTCGGTGCTCGCCCCCTACCAGGGCGCCTCCCCCGATGTGGTCGAGAAGCAGGTCGTCGAGCCGCTGGAGAACTCCCTCAAGGCCGTCGACGGCATCAGCGGCATCACCTCCACCGCGAGCGAGGGCAACGCCCTCGTCATGGCCAGCTTCGACTTCGGGAGCGAGGGCACCAAGCAGCTCGTCGCCGATGTCCAGCAGGCCGTGAACCGCGCCCGCGCCCAGTTGCCCTCCGAGGTCGACCCGCAGGTCATCGCCGGTTCGACGGACGACATCCCGACCGTCGTCCTCGCCGTCACCTCCGACAAGGACCAGCAGGCACTGGCCGACCAGTTGGAACGTACGGTCGTCCCGTCCCTGGAGGACATCGACGGCGTCGGACAGGTCACCATCGACGGTGTGCGCGACCTCCAGGTCGCCGTCACCCCCGACGACAAGAAGCTCGCCTCGGCCGGTCTGAACACCATGGCCCTCTCCGAGGCGCTCAGGTCGGGCGGCGCCGCGATCCCCGCGGGTTCGTTCTCCGAGGACGGCAAGAGCCGTACGGTCCAGGTCGGCGGCGGCTTCACCTCGCTCAAGCAGATCGAGGACCTGCGGATCGTGCCCCAGGCGGGCGGCCAGCCGGGCGCCGGTGCGCCCAAGCCCGTACGCCTCGGTGACATCGCCACCGTCACGCAGAAGCCGTCCGCCGCGACCTCGCTGACCCGTACGAACGGCAAGCCCAGCCTCGCGGTCATGGCCACCATGGACAACGACGGCAGCGCGGTCGCCATTTCCAATGAGGTCAAGGACAAGCTGCCCGGCCTCCGCCAGGACCTCGGCGCCGGCGCCACCCTGACCGTCGTCAGCGACCAGGGCCCGGCCGTCTCCAAGTCCATCTCGGGCCTGACCACCGAGGGCGCGCTCGGTCTGCTCTTCGCCGTGATCGTGATCCTGGTCTTCCTGGCCTCGATCCGCTCCACGCTGGTTACCGCGGTCTCCATCCCGCTCTCCGTCGTGCTGGCGCTGATCGTGCTGTGGACCCGGGATCTCTCCCTCAACATGCTCACCCTCGGCGCGCTGACCATCGCGATCGGCCGGGTCGTCGACGACTCGATCGTCGTCCTGGAGAACATCAAGCGGCACCTGGGCTACGGCGAGGAGCGCGAGAGCGCCATCCTCAACGCGGTCAAGGAGGTCGCGGGCGCGGTCACCTCCTCCACCCTCACCACCGTCGCGGTCTTCCTGCCGATCGGTCTGGTGGGCGGCATGGTCGGCGAGCTGTTCGGCTCGTTCTCGCTGACTGTGACCGCTGCGCTGATCGCCTCGCTGCTGGTCTCGCTCACCGTGGTGCCGGTGCTCTCGTACTGGTTCCTGCGCGCGCCGAAGGGCACGGAGGGACTCGACGCGGAGGAAGCGCGCCGCCAGGCGGAGGAGAAGGAGGCCCGCAGCCCGCTCCAGCGCCTGTACGTACCGGTGCTGCGCTTCGCGACCCGCCGCCGTCTCACCAGCGCGGCCATCGCGATCGTCGTGCTGCTCGCGACCTTCGGCATGGCGCCGCTGCTCAAGACCAACTTCTTCGACCAGGGCGAGCAGGACGTGCTCTCCATCAAGCAGGAGCTGGCCCCGGGCACCAGCCTGGAAGCGGCCGACGCCTCCGCGAAGAAGGTCGAGACCGTCCTCGGCGGTATCGACGGCATCAAGGACTACCAGGTCACCGTCGGCTCCTCCGGCTTCATGGCGGCCTTCGGCGGCGGTACGGGCGCCAACCAGGCGTCCTACCAGGTCACTCTCAAGGACGACGCGTCGTTCGACGCCACGCAGGACCGGATCGAGAAGGAGCTGGCCGGGCTCGACGGCATCGGTGAGACGACCATCTCCGCCGGTGACGGCTTCGGCAGCCAGGACCTGAGCGTCGTCGTCAAGGCCGCCGACGCGGCCACGCTGCGCACGGCGGCGGACCAGGTACGGGACTCCGTGGCGGGCCTCAAGGACGTCACCGACGTACAGAGCGACCTCTCGCAGAGCGTCCCGCGCATCTCGGTCAAGGCCAACTCCAAGGCCGCGGACGCCGGATTCACCGATGCGACGCTGGGGCTCGCCGTCGGCCAGGCGGTACGGGGCACCACCTCCGGCAAGGCGATCCTGGACGACACCGAGCGCGATGTCGTGATCACCTCCGCCAAGCCGGCCAAGACGCTCGCCGAGCTGAAGAACCTGTCGCTCGGCCCGGTCAAGCTCGGCCAGATCGCCGATGTGAAGCTGGTGCCGGGCCCGGTCACCATGACCAGGATCGACGGCTCGCGCGCCGCGACCATCACGGCCAGGCCGACCGGTGACAACACCGGCGCGGTCAGCGCCTCGCTCCAGTCGAAGATCGACGCGCTGGATCTGCCGGAGGGCGCGACCGCGTCCATCGGCGGTGTCTCGCAGGACCAGGGCGAGGCGTTCACCCAGCTCGCCCTCGCCATGCTGGCGGCCATCGCGATCGTCTTCATGCTGCTGGTCGCGACCTTCCGCTCGCTGATCCAGCCGCTGATCCTGCTGGTGTCGATCCCGTTCGCGGCGACCGGCGCGATCGGGCTGCTGATCCTGACCGGTACGCCGATGGGTGTCCCGGCGATGATCGGCATGCTGATGCTGATCGGCATCGTGGTGACCAACGCGATCGTGCTGATCGACCTGATCAACCAGTACCGCAGGCAGGGGCTCGGTGTGGTCGAGGCGGTCGTCGAGGGCGGCCGTCACCGACTGCGCCCGATCCTGATGACCGCGCTGGCGACCATCTTCGCGCTGCTGCCGATGGCGCTGGGCATCACGGGCGAGGGCGGGTTCATCGCCCAGCCGCTCGCGGTCGTGGTGATCGGCGGTCTGGTGACCTCGACGCTGCTGACGCTGCTGCTCGTACCGACGCTGTACGCGATGGTCGAGCTGCGCAAGGAGCGCCGGGCGAAGAAGAAGGCGGCGAAGCGGCACGCGAGGTCGGGCGGCGCCCCGGCCCCGGAGCCCGCTCCGGACCCGGAACCGGCCAACGTCTGACGGTCTGAACGCTGTTCGCCCCGGAGCGCCCGCGATATGCGGGCCGCTCCGGGGCGATGGCTTTTTGCGGGGAACGTTGTGCGGAACAACCGTTCCTCTGGCGTTCATGGCCCCCTAACGTCTGAGCTTCACGCGCACCGGACCCGGCGAATTAGCGTCACCGGGTCCGGTCCAGTCCCGCCCGAAGCAGACGAGGTTCAGATGTCCCTCTGGCACGCCTTCGCCGCCCTGACCGTCGTACCGGCGCTCGCCGTCCCGGCGACCGCCCAGGCGGCCACAGCCCATGGCCACCACGGTCACGTCCCGCCCCAGAAGACCCACTTCGACCTCCAGGCCCACCGCGGCGGCCTCGGCCTGACCACCGAGGAGTCCCTGGAGGGCTTCGGCAAGGCGCTGCGCCTCGGCGTGAGCACGCTGGAGCTGGACACCCACGTCACCAAGGACAGCAAGGTCGTCGTCAACCACGACCGGCAGATCAGCGCCCAGAAGTGCAAGGACACCGGGCCGGTCGTGCCGGGCGACCCGATGTACCCGTACGTCGGGAAGTACATCAAGGACCTGACGCTGGCCCAGCTCAAGACGATGGACTGCGGCTACCAGCAGCTGCCCGGCTACCCCGAGCAGGAGCAGATCAAGGGCTTCCGCATGGTGGAGCTGAAGGACGTCCTCGACCTGGTCAAGAGCTACCGGGCCAAGCAGGTCAAGCTGAACATCGAGACGAAGGTGGAGGCCGGCGCCCCCGAGCAGACCGCTCCGCGCGAGCTGTTCGTCCGCCGTGTGTACGAGGAGATCCACCGCTCGGGCATCGAGAAGCAGGTCACCATCCAGTCCTTCGACTGGGGCGCGCTGAAGGCCATGCACAAGCTGGCGCCGAAGTACCCGCTGGTGGCGCTGACGAACTACGACTTCCTCCAGGTCGGCAAGGAGGGCGCCTCCCCGTGGCTCGGCGGCATCGACGCCGACGACTACGACGGCGACTTCGTCAAGGCCGCGTCCACCGTCCCCGGTGTCACCGCGCTCTCCCCGAACTACGGCTTCCCGCAGAACGGCACGATCGCGGACCCGAACTTCCGCTTCTACCCCGACAAGAAGATGATCTCCGACGCCCACAAGCGCGGTCTGAAGGTCATCCCGTGGACGTGTGACGACCCCGCCACGATCGAGGCGCTCATGGACATGGGCATCGACGGCATCATCACCGACTACCCCGACCGCGTGCGCGACATCATGTCCGAGCGCGGCATGCGCCTGCCCAAGTCGTACGACGCACCGCGGCGGTGACCTGTCCGCGGGTCAGAACCAAGAGATAGCCGGGGCGGGCCGACAGGCCGCCCTGCGACGGGTGCCGCAGGGCGGTGCGGGGGCGCTCCGTGGGTGGGCGCCCCCGACGCCGTACATGGCCGGGGCCTCGCCGGCCCGCGCCGCCTACGGCAGTGCCAGCATCCGTTCCAGGGCGAGCTGTGCGAAGTCCGCCGTCTCCTTGTCGACCTGGATGCGGTTGACCTCGTTGCCCTCAGCCAGCGACTCCAGTGCCCAGACGAGATGCGGCAGATCGATCCGGTTCATCGTCGAGCAGAAGCACACCGTCCTGTCGAGGAAGACGATCTCCTTGTCCTCCGAGGCGAAACGGTTCGCCAGGCGCTGGACCAGATTCAGCTCCGTACCGACCGCCCACTTCGAGCCCGCCGGCGCCGCCTCCAGCGCCTTGATGATGTACTCCGTCGAGCCGACGTGGTCCGCCGCCGCCACGACCTCGTGCTTGCACTCCGGGTGCACCAGCACATTCACCCCGGGGATCCGCTCCCGTACCTCCCGGACGGAGTCCAGAGAGAAACGGCCGTGCACCGAGCAGTGCCCGCGCCACAGGATCATCTTCGCGTTCCGCAGCTCCTCGGCCGTCAGACCGCCGTTGGGCTTGTGCGGGTTGTAGAGGACACAGTCCTCCAGGGACAGCCCCAGCTCCCGTACCGCGGTGTTGCGCCCGAGGTGCTGATCGGGCAGGAAGAGCACCTTCTCGCCCTGCTCGAAGGCCCAGTTCAGGGCGCGCGCGGCATTCGACGACGTACAGATCGTGCCGCCGTGCTTGCCGGTGAACGCCTTGATGTCGGCCGAGGAGTTCATGTACGAGACGGGCACGACCTGCCCGGCTATGCCCGCGTCGGTCAGCACGTCCCAGCACTCCGCGACCTGCTCGGCCGTGGCCATGTCGGCCATGGAGCAGCCGGCCGCGAGATCGGGCAGCACGACCTTCTGGTCGTCCGAGGTCAGGATGTCCGCGGACTCGGCCATGAAGTGCACACCGCAGAAGACGATGTACTCCGCGCCGGGCCGCGCCGCCGCGTCCCTGGCCAGCTTGAAGGAGTCCCCGGTGACATCCGCGAACTGGATGACCTCGTCGCGCTGGTAGTGATGGCCGAGGACGAACACCTTGTCCCCGAGCTTCTCCTTGGCCGCGCGGGCGCGCTCGACCAGGTCCGGGTCGGACGGGGCGGGCAGATCGCCGGGACACTCCACGCCCCGCTCGCTCCGCGGGTCGGCCTCCCGGCCGAGCAGCAGCAGGGCGAGGGGCGTCGGCCGGACGTCGAGGTCCTGTCGGGGCTGGGCGGTGGTCACGTCACACACCCTTTCTTCTCTGCGAACGCTTCTCTGGAACGAAGCCTGGACCAAGCCTTTTCGTCGAATTGACGCTATCTATCATAACTCCTTTCGTGTCACTTTGACGATGGCGATAGCGTCGATGTGACGCATTCCCGTGGCGGCCCGGCCGGGCCCCGCCGAACCCCTGGCCACGGCCGACCGCTGACGATCAGCGAGCGGGTGTGCGAGCATGAAGACGGCATAAGAACGGCAACAGACACGCGCCAGCGCCCGGAATGAATCCGCGGCCGAGCCGGTTGCACTGTCGGCAAGCAGTCCGTACAACCCGGGAGAGAAGACGATGTCCGTATCGGACGAGACCACCACCGTGAGCGACGGCATCCTCCTGTCCGACGCCGCCGCGAGCAAGGTCAAGGCCCTGCTGGACCAGGAAGGCCGGGACGATCTCGCGCTGCGGGTCGCCGTACAGCCCGGCGGCTGCTCCGGCCTGCGTTACCAGCTCTTCTTCGACGAGCGCTCGCTGGACGGCGATGTCGTCAAGGAGTTCGGCGGTGTCAAGGTCGTCACCGACCGGATGAGCGCGCCGTACCTCGGCGGTGCCTCCATCGACTTCGTCGACACCATCGAGAAGCAGGGCTTCACGATCGACAACCCGAACGCGACGGGCTCCTGCGCCTGCGGCGACTCCTTCAGCTGAGCCCCCGGCCGGACCCCGCCGGAGGCCGTGGGCCGAAGGACGTACGGGTACAGACACGGGTACAGAAAGGCGGCGGTCCCCCCTCGGGCCCGCCGCCTTCCCTATGCGTGCCCGGATGGCACGCACGTCCCGTGGCCCGGCCGTTCTCCCCGGCCGGGCGTCCGTCAGAACCTGGGCATCCGCTCGCCCGACGCCCGGTCGATCACCTGCCGGCCGCCCAGCGGCTCCGCCAGCCTCACCGATACGGTCTGCTCCTTGGCGAGGGTGATACAGACCGTCCCCGGCGCCGGCTCGGTGTGGGACAGCCGTACGGTCACCGCCGTATCGCTCTCGTCCGCCACGGCCGCGTACGAGCCGCACACCCCGCCCATGAAGCGCAGCTCCAGGGTCCGGCCGTCGACTCCGTACGAGGTGAAGCCCAGGCCGCCGCCCGGCTCGCGCCCCGGCGCGGGCGAGGACTCCGGCGCGGTCTTCGTCAGGAAATCCGGAGCCACCGCGGTCTGCGCCAGGGTGTACGGAGGCGTACCGCCGCCCGGCACCACCTCGAACAGCCACGCCGGTACGAGCACCCCCTGCCCGCCCGAGGACCGCAGCGCCAGCCCGAACACCGCCCGGCCGATCTCCACCGGCTCCGCGTCCACCACGGTCCGCGGCGCGCACGGATCCGTGGACCGGCCGTCTTCCGCAGGCTTCTCCAGCGGCATCGAGGTGGCGCAGTCCACGACCGGGCCGGAGCCGCGCAGATCGCCGGAGGTCCGGTTCAGCTCTTCCAGCGCCTTGTCCGCGCCGATCACCGGATACGCGGCGCCCTCCCGCGGCGCCGCCAACTGGCCCGTACCGCCGACGACCTGGCCGTCCGCGCCGACCTGGATCCCGGTCGACCAGCCATGGGTGGGCAGTCCGCCGACCACCGGGTCCGCGTTCACCACCCGTACCGCGCCCATCAGTTGACCGGCGTCGAGCGCGGCATCGCCCTGGCCCGCCGCCTTCAGCACCGGAGCCGCCGCCTTCTTCGCGACCGCCTCACTCACGGCGCCCGCCCCGGAGCCAGCGGTGCCGTCCGGGCCGCCGCCCGCGCAGCTTGTGACCTTCAGACAGTTGTCGCCCTGGCAGCTCTCGCCCTTGCGGCAGTCGTCACCGCCCGACGCGGGGCCGAACCGGGCGAACGTCCAGGTCCCGGGCGCCTGCCGGGCGACCCGGAGCAGCGGGCCCGAACCGTCCTTCTCCGTGCCGACCTTCCAGTACTCGCCGTCCGGGCGCGGAGCGCCCGCCAGCCCGAGCGCCCCGGCCAGCCCGGCCACCTCTGCCGCCGTGACCTCGCCGGACGGCCGGTACACACGGGCCGTGCCTGGGCCGTCGGGCAGCGGGCCCGTCGCGCGGTAGACGAACCCCCGCGGATCGGGCTCGCCCGGTGCGACACCCGGCGCACCGCCCTCGGTGGCGCCCGCCGGCTCGTCCAGGGCGAGCGGCGACGGGTAGCGGTCGCCGCGTTCACCCTTCGGCGTACCGCTCCCGCCGCCGTCCGCGCCGCTTTCGCCGCCGGAACCACTCGTGGCCAGATACGCGCCACCGCCCCCGGCGATCAGTACGGCCGCCGCCACCATGGCGACCGCGAGCGGCGAGAACCGCCGACGCGCTCGGTCCGCGCGGTCCGTGCCCTGCTCAAGGCTGTGCTGGGGCCGCTCCGTACCGCTCATCGCTGCTCTCCCTCGACCGCGATCCGCCCAAGACACCGGTGGGACGGAACGGGGGCCCGGCCGGTTCCCCGCCGGACGGCGAACGGGGATTCCGCTGGAGAGCCGCTATCGGGTCGGTCTCGGAGTTGTCCAGGCCTTAGGAAGGGGGCTGCCCGACCGGGTAGCGTGAACCGTCCACCGTTCTCCTTCAGCAGGAGCGTTCACGCCGTGCGAATCGCAGTCACCGGCTCCATCGCCACCGACCATCTGATGACCTTCCCCGGCCGCTTCGCCGACCAGTTGGTCGCCGACCAGCTCCACACGATCTCCCTCTCCTTCCTCGTGGACAACCTCGAGGTGCGCCGGGGAGGCGTCGGGGCGAACATCTGCTTCGGCATGGGCCAGCTCGGCACCCGGCCGCTCCTGGTCGGCGCGGCCGGCGCGGACTTCGACGAGTACCGCGCGTGGCTCGACCGCCATGGGGTGGACACCGAATCGGTCCGGATCTCCGAGGTCCTGCACACCGCGCGGTTCGTCTGCACGACGGACGCCGACCACAACCAGCTCGGCTCCTTCTACGCGGGCGCGATGAGCGAGGCCCGCCAGATCGAGCTCAAGAAGGTCGCCGACCGGGTCGGCGGGCTCGACCTCGTGCTGATCGGCGCGGACGACCCCGAGGCCATGCTCCGCCACACCGAGGAGTGCCGTACCCGCGGGATCCCGTTCGCCGCCGACTTCTCGCAGCAGATCGCGCGGATGGAGGGCGAGGAGATCCGTACCCTGCTCGACGGCGCGACCTACCTCTTCTCCAACGAGTACGAGAAGGGGCTCATCGAGTCCAAGACCGGCTGGAGCGACGCCGAGATCCTCTCCAGGGTCGGCCACCGCGTCACCACCCTCGGCAAGCAGGGCGTCCGGGTCGACAGGACCGGCGAGGAGCCGATCGTCGTCGGCTGCGCGGAGGAGGAGACCAAGGCCGACCCGACCGGCGTCGGCGACGCCTTCCGCGCCGGCTTCCTCTCCGGCCTCTCCTGGGGCGTCGGACTGGAGCGCGCGGCCCAGGTCGGCTGCATGCTCGCGACACTGGTCATCGAGACCGTGGGCACGCAGGAGTACACCCTGCGCAGGAACCACTTCATGGAGCGCTTCACCAAGGCGTACGGACATGACGCCGCGGCCGAGGTCCACGCGCACCTTCCCGAGACGGCCGCCTGACCGGCGCCTTCCCCGGGATCACGGGCTTCCCGGGATCCTGAGTTTCCCGGGATCCTGAGCGGCGCTCCCCGGGATCACGAGACCCGGCGGACCATATAAGCGACACCGTGGTCCGCCGGCTGCTCGCCCAGATATTCCTGGCCGCGCATCCCGCACCACGCCGGGATGTCCAGCCGCGCGGCCTCGTCGTCCGACAGTACGGTCACCGTCCCGCCCACCGGGACCCCGCCGAACACCTTGGCCAGCTCGATCACCGGAACCGGGCATCGCTTGCCGAGCGCGTCGACCACCAGCGCCGGCCCGCCGTCCGGGCCGACGGCGGGGGAGACCGGGGCGCCGAGCCGCTCCCTTACCCCGGCCACCGCGTCCGGCAGCACCTCCAGGAAGCGGTCCACCTCCGCCTCCGGTGTGCCCGGCGGCAGCGAGACCCGGACATTCCCCTCCGACAGCACCCCCATCGCCCGCAGCACATGGCTCGGGGTCAGCGTGCTGCTCGTACAGGACGAGCCCGAGGAAACCGAGAAGCCCGCCCGGTCCAGCGCGTGCAGCAGTGCCTCCCCGTCGACATAGAGACAGGAGAAGGTGACGAGATGGGGGAGCCGGCGCTCCGGATCGCCCACCACCTCGACATCCGGCACCAGCTCCGGCACCCGGGCCCTGATCCGGTCCACCAGCGCCCGCAGCCGTACCGCCTCGTCCGCCGCCTCCGCGCGCACCGCGCGCAGCGAGGCCACCGCGGCCACGATCGCCGGGATGTTCTGGAAGCCCGGGGCGCGCCCCGACTCCCGCTCGTCGGCCGGACCCCGCGGGGCGAACCTGACACCTTTCCGTACGGCGAGCAGCCCGACCCCCGCCGGGCCGCCCCACTTGTGCGCGCTCGCCGTCAGCAGCGACCAGGCGCCGTCCACCGGACCCCAGCCCAGCGACTGCGCCGCGTCCACCAGCAGCGGCACCGACCGGCTCCGGCACGCCTCGGCGACCGCGGCCACCGGCTGTTCCGTACCCACCTCGTGGCTGGCGGACTGGAGACAGGCCAGGGCGGTGTCCTCGCGCAGGGCCTCGGCGTACGTCTCCGGCGCCACCGCCCCGTACCGGTCCACCGGCACCTCGGTCACCGTCCCGCCCGTCGCCTCCTCATGGGCCGTCGCCGCGTGCAGCACCGAGGAGTGCTCGACCGCGGAGACCACGAGATGCCGTCCGGTCCTGCGGCGGCCCGCGAGCGCGCCGGCCATCCCGGAGTGCACCGCGTGGGTCCCCGAAGGGGTGAACGTCAGCTCGTCGGGGCGGCAGCCGACCGCCTCGGCGGCGGCCTCCCGCGCGGTGTTCAGCAGCAGCACGGCCCGCCGCCCCTCGCGGTAGAGCCGGGCGGGGTCGGCCCACCCCTCGTCGAGCGACGCCTGAAGCGCCTGCCGGGCGACGGGGTGCAGCGGAGCGGAGGAAGCGACGTCGAAATAGGACACACCACCACGCTAGTACGGTGCGCCGGAGCCCCTCCGGCGCGGTGCCGCACGGTGCCGGGACGGGCCTCCGGCGCGTTGGGCACCCTCCCCGCACGGCCCCGATACGCGTCCAGTAGGGTTTGGTCCGCATAAACATCCAAACCCCTGCCCGCGTCAGGGCCGACGACCGACCAGCGAGACGGCCGCGGCCGGCCGCGCGGGCGAGACTCTCGGGAAGGCGCTACGTGAGTCCCAACGGCTCCGACCGCTCGTCGCGGCGCCCGATGCGGCGGACGCTGCCGCAGGTGCTGACTGCGGGCCTGATCCTCGCGACCGCCACCGGTTGCACATACAAGGACTTCCCCCGCCTCGGAATGCCCACCCCAGTGACGGAGGAGGCGCCCAGGATCCTCTCCCTCTGGCAGGGCTCGTGGGCGGCAGCGCTCGTCACGGGCATCCTGGTATGGGGTCTGATCCTGTGGAGCGTCATCTTCCACCGGCGCAGCCGCACCAAGGTGGAGGTACCTCCGCAGACCCGGTACAACATGCCCATCGAGGCGCTGTACACCGTGGTCCCGCTCATCATCGTCTCGGTGCTCTTCTACTTCACCGCACGTGACGAGTCGAAGCTCCTCTCGCTCTCCGAGAAGCCCGCCCACACCGTGAACGTGGTCGGCTACCAGTGGAGCTGGGGCTTCAACTACATCGAGAACGTTGACGGCAACCCGTCGACGGGGACCAAGGTCCCCAAGGAACTCGACGCCATTCCCAACCGGTTCACCAAGCAGTTCCCGCAGGGGGCCGAGGGTGTCTATGACGCCGGTGTCCCGGGCGAGCGCAACCCCCAGACCGGCAATCCGGGCCCGACCCTGTGGCTTCCCAAGGGGGAGAAGGTCCGGTTCATCCTGACCTCGCGTGATGTCATCCACTCCTTCTGGGTGGTGCCGTTCCTGATGAAGCAGGACGTCATCCCGGGGCACACCAACTCCTTCGAGGTGACCCCCAGCCAGGAGGGCACCTTCCTGGGCAAGTGCGCCGAGCTGTGCGGCGTCGACCACTCGCGGATGCTCTTCAACGTCAAGGTGGTCTCCCCGGAGCGCTACCAGCAGCACCTCGAAGAGCTGGCCAAGAAGGGCCAGAGCGGCTACCTCCCGTCGGGCATCGCGCAGACGGATCCGGCCAAGAACGCGGAGACGAACAAACTGTGAGCATCCTCAACGAACCCCAGGGTGCCGCCGCAGCAGCAGACGACTCGTACGAGAACGAGCTGCCGGTACGGCGCAAGCAGCCGGGCAATGTCGTCGTGAAGTGGCTGACCACCACCGACCACAAGACGATCGGCACGATGTACCTGGTCACGTCGTTCGTGTTCTTCTGCATCGGCGGTGTGATGGCGCTCTTCATGCGCGCCGAGCTGGCCCGCCCCGGTACGCAGATCATGTCGAACGAGCAGTTCAACCAGGCGTTCACGATGCACGGCACGATCATGCTGCTGATGTTCGCGACGCCGCTCTTCGCGGGATTCGCCAACTGGATCATGCCGCTCCAGATCGGCGCGCCCGATGTGGCGTTCCCGCGGCTGAACATGTTCGCGTACTGGCTGTACCTCTTCGGCTCGCTCATCGCCGTCAGCGGCTTCCTCACCCCGCAGGGCGCCGCCGACTTCGGATGGTTCGCCTACGCGCCGCTGTCCGACGCGGTCCGGTCGCCGGGCATCGGCGCCGACCTGTGGATCATGGGTCTGGCCTTCTCCGGCTTCGGTACGATCCTCGGCTCCGTCAACTTCATCACCACGATCATCTGCATGCGCGCCCCCGGCATGACGATGTTCCGGATGCCGATCTTCACCTGGAACGTGCTGCTGACCGGTGTGCTGGTCCTGCTGGCCTTCCCGGTGCTGGCCGCCGCGCTCTTCGCCCTGGAGGCGGACCGCAAGTTCGGAGCGCACGTCTTCGACTCGGCCAACGGCGGAGCGCTGCTCTGGCAGCACCTCTTCTGGTTCTTCGGCCATCCAGAGGTGTACATCATCGCCCTGCCGTTCTTCGGCATCATCTCCGAAGTGATCCCGGTCTTCAGCCGCAAGCCGATGTTCGGCTACATCGGTCTGATCGGCGCGACGATCTCCATCGCGGGTCTCTCCGTCACGGTGTGGGCGCACCACATGTATGTGACCGGCGGCGTACTGCTGCCGTTCTTCTCGTTCATGACCTTCCTGATCGCGGTACCGACCGGTGTGAAGTTCTTCAACTGGATCGGGACCATGTGGAAGGGCTCACTGTCCTTCGAGACACCGATGCTCTGGACGATCGGCTTCCTGGTCACCTTCACTTTCGGTGGTCTGACCGGTGTGATCCTGGCGTCGCCGCCGATGGACTTCCACGTCTCCGACTCGTACTTCGTCGTCGCGCACTTCCACTACGTCGTCTTCGGCACCGTGGTGTTCGCGATGTTCGCCGGATTCCACTTCTGGTGGCCGAAGTTCACCGGCAAGATGCTGGACGAGCGACTCGGGAAGATCACCTTCTGGACGCTGTTCATCGGCTTCCACGGCACCTTCCTGGTCCAGCACTGGCTGGGTGCCGAGGGCATGCCCCGCCGGTACGCGGACTATCTCGCCTCGGACGGCTTCACCGCGCTGAACACCATCTCCACGATCAGCTCGTTCGTCCTCGGCCTGTCGATCCTGCCGTTCCTCTACAACGTCTGGAAGACGGCCAAGTACGGCAAGAAGGTCGAGGTCGACGACCCCTGGGGCTACGGCCGTTCGCTGGAGTGGGCGACGTCCTGCCCGCCCCCGCGGCACAACTTCGTGTCGCTGCCGAGGATCCGCTCGGAGTCCCCGGCGTTCGATCTGCACCACCCTGAGATCGCCGCGCTCGAAAACCTCGGCCACGAGGCCGAGACCGCGGCCCTCGTCGGCGGAAAGGAGGCCGCGAAGTGAAGGTCCAAGGCAAGATGTTCATCTGGCTGAGCGTCTTCATCCTGGCCGCCGCCGTGCTGTACGGCGTGTGGTCGAAGGAGCCGGCCGGTACGACCGCGCTGTTCCTGGCCTTCGGGCTGAGCGTCATGATCGGCTTCTATCTGGCCTTCACCGCCCGCAGGGTGGACGCGATGGCCCAGGACGACAAGGAAGCCGATGTCTCGGACGAGGCCGGTGAGGTGGGGTTCTTCGCCCCGCACAGCTGGCAGCCGTTCTCGCTCGGCGTCGGTGGCGCGCTCGCGTTCCTCGGAATCGCCATCGGCTGGTGGCTGCTGTACTTCTCGCTGCCGCTGATCCTGATCGGCCTGTGGGGCTGGGTCTTCGAGTTCTACCGGGGCGAGAACCAGAACCAGTAGGACACCGCGGAACGGTTCACCAGGGGCCCGGTCTACTCCTTCGGAGTAGGCCGGGCCCCCCGTTTGCCCCGCTCGCCGCGCGGTCCCGGAAAGATCTTCCTACCGTGTGCTCATGAACCACACGCCACGTCTGCGCGCCGTCCTCACCTGCACTCTGCTGGTCGTGTCCCTTGGGGCGAGCGCGACCGCGTGCGGTGAAGACGGGCCGCACCCGCTCTCCGGGAAGCCGCGCGAAGCCGCCCCGGGGAAGATCGTCTTCAGTACGCCCGCGGGCGCCTCGAAGGTCGATCCCAACAAGCCGCTCGAAGTCACCGCCAAGGGTGAGCGGATCACGGACGTCAACGCCGTCGACAAGGCGGGCCACTATCTGGCGGGTGAACTCACCGCCGACGGGCTGCGCTGGCACTCCACGGCACCGCTGGCGGCCGGCTCCCGCTACACCGTCAGGGTCGCCACCGAGAACAAGAAGGGCAAACCCGGTGCGCGGACCCTCACCTTCGAGACCCTCCCGCCCAAGCGGACCCTGACCGTCGAATTCGGCCCGGACAAGGGCGAGTACGGGGTGGGGCAGCCCATCACCGCCACGCTCAGCCAGCCGATCACCAACAAGAAGGCCAGGGATGTCATCGAGCGGTCACTGAAGGTCCGCTCCAACCCTCCCGCGGAGGAGGGCGCCTGGTACTGGGTGGACGACGAGGAACTCCACTACCGCCCCAAGGAGTACTGGCCCGCCAACGGCAAGATCACCGCGTTCAGCACCCTCCAGGGTGTGAAGATCAGCGACAAGCTGTACGGCGGCCAGGTCAAGCCGCTCCAACTCACCACCGGCGACCGGGTCGAGGCCATCGTCGACGCCAGCTCGCACTACATGACGCTGTACCGCAACGGCGAAGAGGTCACCAGCATCCCGGTGACCACCGGCAAGCCCGGCTTCTCCACCCGCAACGGCATCAAGGTCATCCTGGGCAAGGAGTACTTCGTACGGATGCGGGGCACCAGCGTCGGCATCGGCGGCGGCGAGGGCTACGACCTGCCGGTGTACTGGGCGACCCGGGTCACCTGGAGCGGTGAGTACGTCCACGCCGCGCCCTGGTCGGTGGGGTCGCAGGGGTCCGCGAACGTCAGCCACGGCTGTGTCGGCATGTCCACCGGCAACGCCGCCTGGTTCTTCGAGAACGTGCAGGAGGGCGATCTCGTCCAGGTCATCAACAGCGCCGGTGACTACATGGAGGAATTCGGCAACGGCTTCGGCGACTGGAACGTCGACTGGGAGGACTGGCGCAAGGGCAGTGTCCTGCTCGCCGGGACCAGGGAGGGCACCAGCCCCGCCGACCCGGCCCGCCTCCGCCCCCTCGTCTGACCCCGGCCCCGTACCCGTCTCTTATACACA
>NZ_LATD01000510.1 GCF_000981895.1 Streptomyces odonnellii
CCGCCGCACCCCGCCCCCACCTTCGCCTCAGCCGAACGACGCCCTCTCCAGCCAGAAGTCCAGCAGCTTCGCGTCCCCCAGCACCTCCACCAGCTCACTGTCCGCGGGCAACCGCCGGTAGAAGACCCGCAGCACCTCCGTGAGCGGGCCCCGGAGCGCGACCGTCGCCTTCTCGTGCCCGCGCCGCCAGGTGAACCCGTCGTCGCCGAACTCGATCAGCCACTCGGCGTCCGGCACGTCCGTCGCGTGCAGATGGATACTGCGGCCGGCGCCGCGAAGTTCGGCGGCCTCCGGGTCACCGGCGGCCAGGGCGAAGGTCATGCACTGGAGGAACTCGTCGATCGTGTCGGCCGCGACCGCCGGATCGACCTCGTACGCCACGCCCGCGGCCAGCGCCGCGTCCGCCCGGTGGATCACCGTCTCATGGGTCATCCGCCGCGCCCAGAATCCGGCGTTCCGCTCCCAGCCCCAACTCCACACCTCGGCCCCGGGCCCGGCCGCCCGCAGCGTGGCGGCGGTCATCCCGGCCCCCTCGGTGAGCCAGGCGGCCAGCGCGGCCGGATCGGAGTCGTCAGGGCCCTCGAACTCGGGCACCCCCTCGTCGGGGATCTCCTCCCGCGCCCCGGTCCGTACGATTTTCTCGACCCAGCGGTGGGCCGCGCCGAGATGCCGTACGAGCTGCCCGAGGGTCCAGTCGGGGCAGCTCGGTACGGTCACGGAGAGATCGGCCACGGCGAGATCGGCGCCGGTGAGATCGGCACCCATGAGTACGGCCCTCAGCCGGTCGGTCTGCGCCACGATCTCGTCGCAGTAGCGGTCATGCCCGAGAAGCGTCATGCGGGCACCCTAATCCGTGAGGTCAGCCGCAGCAGTCCGGCTCCAGGCCGCGTGGGAGGCGTTCGCCGCCGAACACCGCCGTCGTCGCCTCGTCCCCGCCCAGCGCGGCCACCGCCAGCAGCAGTGAGCCGGCCGTCCAGGTGGTGCGTTCCTCCGGCCAGACGGCGCGGTTGCCCTCGAAGACGTAGCCCGTCCAGTACATCCCGTCCTCCGCGCGCAGATGCTGGATGGACTGGAGCACCTCCAGCGCCCGGTCGGACTCGCCCATCACCCAGAGCGCCAGGGCGAGTTCACAGCTCTCGCCGCCGGTCACCCAGGGGTTGGGCACCACACAGCGCACCCCCAGCCCCGGCACGACGAAGCGGTCCCAGCCCGCCTCGATCCGCGCCGTGGCCTGTGCGCCCGTCACCGCGCCGCCCAGCACCGGGTAGTACCAGTCCATCGAGTAGCGGCTCTTGTCGAGGAACCGCTCGGGGTGGCTGCGGATCGCATGGCCGAGCGCGCCCGCCGCCAACTCCCAGTCGGGCTGCGGCTCTTCGCGCTCCTCGGCGATCGCCAGCGCGCAGCGCAGGGCCTGGTGGACGGACGAACACCCGGTGAGCAGCGCGTCGTCGAGGGGTGTGCCGTCCGCCTCACGCTTCCAGCCGATCTGCCCGCCGGGCCGCTGGAGTACGAGCACGAACTCGATCGCCGCGTGTACGACGGGCCACATGCGGTCGAGGAACGCGTCGTCGCCGGTGGCGAGATAGTGGTGCCAGACGCCGACGGCCGTGTAGGCGACGAAGTTCGACTCGCGCCCCAGGTCGCGGGGGACGAGCACCGGAGCGGCGGTCACAGCCGCGGTGGAGGCCCCACCGGTATCGGCACCCGCGTCGCCGTACGCCGCGTACCACGACCCGTCCTCGTTCTGGTGCCGGGCGAGCCACTCGTACGCCCGCGCCGCCGCCCCGTGTTCGCCCGCCGCGTCCAGCGCCATCGCCGCCTCGACATGGTCCCAGGGGTCGAGATGGTGCCCCCGGAACCAGGGGATCGCGCCGTCCCTCCGCTGTACGGCGAGGATCCCGGCGACCGTCTCCGCGGCCTGTTCCGCGGTGAGCACTCCGGGCAGGACGAGATGTTCCGTGGCGTCGGGGCCACGGCTGGGCAAGGTCACTTGGCGTCCGCCGGACGAACGCGCGGCTTCGTCGCGTACACAACAAGGCTCTTGCCCACCACAGGGTTCAGCAACTGCTCGGTGACCCGGGTGACGGCCGGTTTTTTCATGATGTCCCAGACCAGCAGCTTGTGGTACGCGCGGACCGGCAGCGCCTTGTCGTTGTCCACCCCGAACGCGCACTTGAGCCACCAGTACGGCGCGTGCAGGGCGTGCGCGTGGTGCGTACCGTACGGCCTGAGCCCGGACTCCCTTATCCTGCCCAGCAGTTCGTCGGCCTTGTAGATCCGGATATGGCCGCCCTCGACCTGGTGGTACGCGTCGGAGAGCGCCCAGCAGACCTTCTCCGGGCCGTACCGCGGGACGGTGACCGCGATCCGTCCGCCGGGCCGCAGAATCCGGACCACTTCGGCGAGCACCCCCTTGTCGTCGGGTATGTGCTCCATCACCTCGGAGACGATGACGACGTCGAACGAGGCGTCGGGGAAGGGGAGTTGGAGCGCGTCGCCCTGCATGGCGGTGGCGGTGGCGGCCTCCGGCGCCTCCCCCGCCTCCCTCATCGCGGCGAACCACTTGGCGACCTCGCGGACCTCGTCGCCGTTCCGGTCGAGCGCCACGACCCTGGCCCCGCGCCGGTAGCACTCGAAGGCGTGCCGGCCCCCGCCGCACCCCAGATCGAGCACGCGGTCGCCCGCGGCGAGCGGGAAGCGGGTGAAGTCCACGGTCAGCACAGGGTCGTCCTGCTTTCGCGGTCGGTTCGGGTCCCGTCGGTTCGGGTCACGGTCGGTTTGGAGCGGGAGTACGGGCGTACGGGTGCGGGCGTACGGTACGGCGTGCACGGTTACGGCGCCGCGGGTAACGCGGGCGCGGGCGACCGGTACGGCATCGGCATCAGCGGGCGCCGCTGCGGGCCGCCCGGACGGTGGCGTCGCGGCGCTGCGACCGGGACTGCGACTGGGACTGGGGGCGGGACTGGTCCTCGTACCGGTCCGGATTCCGGTCACGGCTCCGGTCATGGCTCCGCGGCTGCGACCGGCGGGCGATCGCCTCGCGGTACAGCTCCGCCGTCCCCCGCGCGGCCTGCGCCCAGGTGAACCGGTTCAGCACCCGCTCGCGCCCCGCCGCCCCCAGCCGTGCGCGCAGCTCCGCGTCCCCCAGCAGCCGCCCCAGCGCGGCGGCCAGCGCACCCGCGTCGCCGGGCGGTACGGCCAGACTGGTCTCCCCGTCCGCGCCCGCGACCTCGGGGATCGCGCCTCCGGTGGTGGCGACCAACGGCGTACCGGTGGCCATCGCCTCCGCCGCCGGCAGCGAGAACCCCTCGTACAGCGACGGCACACAGGCGATCCGCGCGCCCCGCACCAGCCCGACCAGTTCGGCGTCGGAGATGCCCTTGACGAACTCGACGGCGCCTTCGAGCCCGTACCGTTCCATCGCTCGCGCCACCGGCCCGGACTCGGGGCGCGTGCCGACGACGACAAGATGCGCGGCGGGGTGCTCGGTGCGGACCTTGGCGAGGGCCTCGACGAGATGGACCAGGCCCTTGAGCGGGACGTCCGCGCTGGCCGTGGTGACGATACGGCCGGGGACCTCCGGCACGGCCGGGTCGGGCGAGAACAGTTCAGTGTCCGCGCCTATGTGCACGACCTCGATACGGTCCGGCCGTACCCCGAGATGCTCGGTGATCTCCTGCTTCGAGGAGCCGGAGACGGTCAAAACGGACGGCAGCCGGCGCGCGACACGCTTCTGCATACGGGTGAAGCCGTACCAGCGGCGTACGGAGGCGCGTCTGCGCCAGTCCTCGGCGGCGTCGAGATCGAGCCGCCGGTCGACGGTGATGGGGTGGTGGATGGTGGTGACGAGCGGGGCGCCGAGGTCGCCGAGGAGTCCGTAACCGAGCGTCTGGTTGTCGTGGACGATGTCGAACTGCCCCGCGCGGGCGGCGAGATGGCGTCGGGCGCGCAGCGAGAAGGTCAGCGGCTCGGGAAAGCCGCCGGTCCACATCGTGGCGACCTCGAGCGTGTCTATCCAGTCCCGGAACTCGTCGCGCTTCGGCGTACGGAAGGGGTCGGGCTGCCGGTAGAGGTCCAGGCTGGGCAGTTCGGTGAGCGGTACGCCCTCGTCGAGTACGGGATAGGGCTGGGCGCCGATCACCTCCACGCTGTGGCCGAGGCGGGCGAGTTCACGGGAGAGATGGCGGACATAGACGCCCTGGCCGCCGCAGAAAGGATTTCCCTTGTAGCTGAGGAGGGCGATACGGAGGGGCCGTTCGCTGTCCGGGGCGCGGTCTCCGGTGCCCGCCTCCATGGCCTCAGCGGTCACTCCGGCCCCCTTCTCCCAGCACGAATCCACCGCGCGGTCCATGTTCCGCCGGAGCGTAACCGGCGGCGCCGATCTAGAACAAGTTTCAGACTTGTCCGGTCGCGGGTTTCGAATTTACCGGCAAGTAGCGTGGCTGTACCGGCCGGATCGGGTGATTCGCGCCACGACGCGGGCCCCTGCCATGCTGTGCGGTCCGGAGGCGGTGCGGCGCGATGGGGTTGGGGACGGACGGATGACAGCGGAGGCAGCCCGGGCGGCGTCAGGTCCCGCGCCGGCTCTGACGGTACGTCAGGAGGCCCGCCGCAGGGACATCCTGACCGCCACGCACCGACTGGCCTGCCGGGGCGGCTTTGACGCGGTCCAGATGCGCGAGGTGGCCGAGGAGGCGGGGGTCGCCCTGGGCACGCTGTACCGCTACTTCCCGTCCAAGATCCATCTGCTGGTCGCCACGATGCAGGACCGGCTGGATCATCTCCACGCCACCCTCCGCAAACGCCCGCCGAGCGCGGACGACCCAGCGGAGCGGGTGGCCGAGACCCTGATGCGCGCCTTCCGCGCCCTCCAGCGCGACCCGCATCTCGCGGAGGCGATGGTCCGTGCCCTGACCTTCGCGGACCGCAGCGTCAGCCGCGAGGTCGACGAGGTCTCGCGCCGTACGACGGCGATCATTATGGACGCCATGGCCCCGCCCCCGCACCGCACACC
>NZ_LATD01000511.1 GCF_000981895.1 Streptomyces odonnellii
CTGCCAGGTGATGGTGTCCTTGTCGAAGCCGATGATCTCGGCGTCCGGGGGGACGTCGCGTTCGTGGGTGCGGGGGGTGGTTCCGGTGACGGTGCGGGGGCGTTGGGCGAAGGCGCCGATGCCGTAGAGGAGGAGGGCACGGACGGCGCGGGAGGCGAGGTGGGCGGCGAGGCGCTGGATGGGGTCTCCGTGGAGTTCTGCTTGTGCGGCGAGGGCAGCCCAGGCTTCTTTGAGTTTCTTCGCCCAGTCGTCGAGGGGTTTGCCGTCCTGCCAGAGGATACCGTCGAGGATTTCGATCTTCCACGGGGTGATCGGGTTGGTGAGGGCGGTGTAGATCTCGGGTCCGCCGGCCCAGGTGGTGAAGGTGGTTCCGGGGGTGCTGGGATAGTGCCAGGCGCGGTCGCCGGGAGCGGGTGCAGGCAGGATCCCGACGTGGTTCCAGGTGGCGGGGACAGTGACGCGGACGTGCCAGTGGCCGCAGCTGAACAGGGCCTTTGCCTGCTCCTTCTCGCTCCAGGAAGCGAATGCCGCTGCAGTGACCCGCTGGGGGGTGCCGACCGGGGACTTCCAGGTGTGCTTGGCGTAGGCGAAGGTCCGGTCGTACTCGGCCAGGGCCGGGAGGTGTTCCGGTACGGCGGGCGGGGTGATGAGTTCGGTGCGTCCCTGGCCGGCAGTGGCATGGAGCAGGCCGCGCAGTTCCTCGGACAGGACGGGATAGCCGTCGGCGTACTGGCCGCGGGTGGGGATGGTGCGGGTCCACAGGTCACGGCCGGTCTGTGAGGGGGATCCCATGACGACGGCGTCGGGCCAGTGGACGCGCAGCGCCTTCCACAGCAGGACGAACGCGTCGCGGATGGTCGCGGGATCGGCGCTGTCGGAGTCGAACCACTCCCCTACCGACCGGATCTCCACGTGCTGTTCGGCGCTGATGTGCTGGTAGCGGCCGACGGGATTGCGGGCGTGGACAAAGTGCCCGGCCATCCGGTCCTTGCCGCGGCCGGTGTCGGTGCGCCAGTTGGAGGCAGGGGCACTCAGCCAGGCGGCGACGGCGTCTTTGAGGTAGGGGTGACGGCTGGCGTCGCGGTGCCAGGGATCACCGGCGGTGACGTAGATCCGCTCCACGCCCTCGGGCACGGTGTGGAAGACGGCGTCGAGGATCTCCCCGGCCGAGGCGGTCGGCAGATCGAGGCGGGTGGTCCGGTCGCGGTGGACCAGAATCCCGGTGGTGGTGTCGAGGAAGACGGTAGAGCGGGCCTGCTGGGTGAAGTTGGGGTGGGTGGAGGCCAGGTTCGCGGTGTGGGCGAACCAGCGGTCCCCGTCGAGACCGTCGGGGATGGACGGCAGGACGCGGGACTCCCCCAGTGTCGCGGGTACCGGTACAGCCGCGGTCTCAGGAGCGGGTGCGGGCGCAGGAACAGCGGGCAGCTCGGGTGCCGCCGCTGCCTGGGACGTGGGGCGGACGATGGCGGGGGCCGGGGCTCCAGTGGCCGTGGTAGGTGGTTCGGCGGCAGCCGGTGCCGGGGTCTGCGGGGCGGCGGGGCCCGGGGTCGGCGTCGCTGGGCTGGGCGGCATACGAGCGCAGCCGCGGTCACGCGGGCCCGGAGACCAGGACAGGCGCGATCGCGACCACGTCGGCCAGGCTCAGTCCGGCGGCAGGCGCGATCCGTTCCGCCTTCGCCTTTTCGTATACGGCCAGCACGCTGATCCGCCGGGCCCGCTC
>NZ_LATD01000512.1 GCF_000981895.1 Streptomyces odonnellii
GGGGAGGCGGCGGCGGTACGGCGCCGGGGGCGGCGCCCGGCCCGGCCATGCGATGGCCGCAGACCTCGCACCAGTCCTCGGAACCCGACTGGTGTCCGTTCGGGCAGGTCGGCATGTCGGCGCTTCCCCCTCTCCTTGTCCGGCCCGGAGGCCGCGTACTTGTTGTCACCGCACGTGGGCCGGTGCTTCTCGGCCCTGCCGGTGGCTCGCAGCCCGGCGTCTTCCCGGTCTGCTTCGGTCTGCTTCGGTCTTCTTCTGTCTGTTCCGGACCTGTTGCGGCCTGTTCCGGACGCTACTTCTTGACGCGGACGGTCTTGGTGGAGCGCGTTTCGAGTGTCATCTCGTCGGCGTCCGCGACCTTGGCCTTCAGTCGCACAGTACCCGTCGCGGCGTCGACCACGTCCACCACCTTCGAAAGGAGTTTCGCCGTATCGGCGTTTCCCGACGACGCGGCGAGCTGGACGGCGCGCCCCAGTTTCGCGGTCGCGCCATCGAAATCTCCCGATTTGCGGGCGTCGAGGCCCTGTTGGATGACCTGGGCCAGTTCGGCCTGGCCGGTGTAGTGCGCGACCTGCGGATTGATGGCGGTGGAAGCCGCCATGTCGTCCGTCCACACCGCCCGTACCAGTCCCTGCGACAGCACTTCCGGGGCGCCGCCACCGGTCGCGGGAAGGATCAGGGAGACCCGCGCGGCAAGCATCTCCTGGCCGATACCGGCTTCCGGAACCCGTACACACACGTGGTAATCCCGCGATTCGTCACCCCAGGAACCGGTCGGATAGTCGCCCGCCCTCGGCCCCGCCTCGGTGCGCCGGCCGGTCAGGTCCTCGACCGTGGGCGCCACCTGCTTGACGAAACCGATCTCCGCGCCGACGGGCGTCCACAGCCGCAGCGCGACATCCGCGACCTCCTTGCCCATCGCGTTCTCCATCATCTGTCTGAAGTCCGCTGCCAGGCCGGCCGGGTCGGCCACGATATCGGCGGTCCCGAGCAGCGCGGAGGCGATACCGGTGACCTCCTTCACCTCCCAGTCCGTGCCGACGCCCCGCGCGTCACAGGTGAAGCGGCCCGCGCAGGCGTCGAGCGTGGCCCGCAGATCGGCCGCCGACTCGTGTTCGTTGCGGCCGTCGGTGAGCAGGATGCCGTGCCGGATCGGCACATCGGCGGTGGCCAGCAGCCGCTCGGCCAGCCGCAGCCAGGTGCCGATCGCCGTGCCGCCGCCCGCGCCGATGGCGCGCAGGGCCTCCTTGGCCATGCGCCTGGTCCCCGGATCGGCCGTCGCGAGCCGGCCGTCGCCGGGGTAGATCTCCTTCGCCACATGCGTACCGCCGACGATCGCGAAGGCGACTCCGTCGCGCAGGGTGTCGACGGCCGCGGCGGTGGCCTCGCGCGCGTTGCGCATCTTCGTCGCCGGGTAGTCCATCGATCCCGAGCAGTCGACCATGATGACCACGGCCGCGTCCTGGCTGCTTCCCGGGCTCGGGGTACGGGTGACAGGGCTCCCGGTCAGGGGGACTCCACCGGTTGTGCCGCCCCCGGTGGAGGTGACCGTGACGATCGCGTTGACCTCGCGCCCGCCCTCGGGCAGATACGCGTTCTGGTACACGTCGACGGAGAACCGCGGCGCGGTCGACTTGGAGAACTTGGCCATCTGTATCGGCTCCTTGACGCTCCACACAGCAGGGACAAGCGGTCGGGGGTCGGGGGTCGGTGACAGGTGATCGCACGTGATACGGGATGTCCCCTATCCACATCTCCGAGCCCACGAGACC
>NZ_LATD01000513.1 GCF_000981895.1 Streptomyces odonnellii
TTCCAGCCCTGTGAACCCCGACCCGGTGACACCCGGCCCGACGGCCTCCGAAACCCCCGCCCAGGGGACGCCCGCCGCCCCCCGGCGGGGATCGGGGCGACTGCCCCAGCGCCGCTCACGACGCGGCGAATACGCTCCGGCGGCCGAGGCGGCGCCCTCCGCCACACCGCCGCCGGGCACACCGGAACAGGCCGGCAACTGGATGGAGCAGTTCTTCGAGGGCGGCCGGCCCGCGCCGGCGTCCGGCTCCCTCCCGATCGAGGGCCATGACGGCCCGTCCTCCCCCACATCCGAACGGAAGGACTGAACTGAGCATGAGCTACGTGGAGAACCCGGAGCAACGCGGCTGGATGATCGCCGATGTCGCCGTGGTGCCCGGGGTCAGAGAAGTCATCGTCTTCAGCGCCGACGGACTGCTGCTGGCCAGCTCCGAGGGCATGAACCGGAACTCCGCCGACCGGTTGTCGGCGAACTGTTCCGGCCTCCAGTCCCTCGCCCGCAGCCTGGGCCGGGAGTTCGGCGAGGACGGCGGGGCCGTGCATCAGCAGATGGTGGAGTTCAACGGAGGCTTTCTCTTCATGCGCAGCGCCAACGGAGCCCATCTCGCCGTGGTGACCGGACCCGTGGTGGACCCGAAGCTGGTGGCCCGGCAGATGCAGGCGCAGGTGCAGAAGATCGGCGCCGGGAATCTGAGCAGTCCGCCGCGACAGGAATCGGCTCGGTGACCGGTCCCGGGAACGAGGGCGAGTACGGGTCCGGCGCGTTACGCCCGTACGTCATCACCAGGGGACGGTCCCGGCCCTCGCGCAACACCGTGGGGGTGGAGACCCTGCTCATCGCGGCCGATCCGCCCTGCGAACTGCCGGTCTCCGCGACCCGGGAGGAGCGCGCCCTCGTCCGGATGTGCGAGCGGCTGCTCTCCCTGGTGGAGGCGTCCGCCCATCTCGAACTGCCGGTGAGTCTGGTGAAGGTGCTGGCCTCCGATCTCGTCGACAGCGGCCATCTGTCCGCGCGCTCCGGCGTCCCCCAGGCCGTGCAGCCCGACCCGCAACTGCTTCAGGAGGTACTGGATGGTCTCCGTCGGCTCCGCTGACCGCTATTTGCCCGACACTGTCCAGCAGGCTGTGAAGATCCTGATCGTGGGCGCGTTCGGCGTCGGGAAGACCACACTGGTCGGCTCGGTCAGCGAGATCGAGCCGCTGCGCACCGAGGAGGTGATGACCGAGGCGAGTGTCGGCGTGGACGATCTGGCCGGGATGTCCACCAAGACCACCACCACGGTCGCCATGGACTTCGGCCGGGTCACGCTCAACTCCCGGCTGGTGCTCTATCTGTTCGGAACTCCGGGACAGCGGCGGTTCTGGGATCTGTGGGAGGGGCTGGCGGAGGGCGCCCTCGGGGTGCTCGTCCTGGTCGACACCCGGAGGCTGGAGGACAGCTTCGACGTACTGGAGCAACTGGAGCTGCGCGGACTGCCGTTCGCGGTCGCGGTCAACCAGTTCCCGGACAGCGAGGAGTACGCCACGCGGGAACTGCGGCGCGCGCTCGACCTGTTGCCGGAGACACCGGTGGTGATGTGCGACGCGCGTGAGCGGGCTCCTTCGGTGGACGCCCTGATCAGCCTGGTCGAGTATGTGTCCGCCGCCGGTACGGTGCCCGCCAAGGAGACCGTCTCATGACCCCGTCCGCCCCTTCTTCCCCGGTCTCCCCC
>NZ_LATD01000514.1 GCF_000981895.1 Streptomyces odonnellii
CCGGCCGGCTGGGGCGCCTGGGCGCCCCGCGCCCCGCGGGGCGGCATCCCCGGGCCCCGCGCCGCGGGCAGCGGCGATGGCGCGTGGGGCGCCGCCCCTTCCCGGCCCCGGGGCCGGGAAGGGGCGGCGCTGGCGAAAGACCCCCCGCCCTCACTCCGGAGGAGACCCGCACTCTCGCCTCCTGGGACCGCGACCTCGACGCCCTCACCGGCGAACTCCGCCGCGCCCGCGCCACCGTCCGCGACGTCCCCGTACCCCCGTCCCTCTCCGCCTCCCAGCTCCTCCGCCTCGCCGCCGACCCCGACGCCTTCGCTCAGGACCTGGCCCGCCCCATGCCGCGCCCGCCGCAGCCCGCCGCGCGCAGGGGCACCCGGTTCCACGCCTGGGTGGAGTCGCGGTTCGAGGAGCTGCCCCTGCCCATGCTCGGCCCCGACGAACTGCCCGGCGGCGCGGACGACGAGCCGGAGATCGCCGACGAACGCGACCTGGCCGCGCTCAAGGCCGCCTTCGAGCGCACCCCGTACGCCCGCCGCACCCCGTACCGCGTGGAGGCGCCCTTCCACCTCACCCTGGCCGGCCGGGTGATCCGCGGCCGTATCGACGCCGTCTACCGCCATGTCCGTACCGACCCGGCGACCGGCGCGGAGTCGTACACGTACGAGATCGTCGACTGGAAGACCAGCCGCGCCCGTACCGCCGACCCCCTCCAGCTCGCCGTCTACCGCCTGGCGTGGGCCGAGCAGCACGGCCTTCCGCTGACCGATGTGACGGCCGCGTTCCTGTACGTACGCAGCGGCGAGGTCGTACGCCCCGACGGCCTGCCCGGCCGCCCGGAGCTGGAACGCGTCCTGACCGGCGGGATACCCGACCCCGATACCCGGCGCGACAAGTCGGCATATCCGCCACATCCGGTGCAACCGGCGCATCCGGACGAGGTGGGACGTTCATACGATGCCCCCGGCGCGCCCACGGACGGGGGATCCCCGGAACCGGCAGACGAGACCGCTCCCTGAGCCCGTTAGGCTCGACATCATGAGCGACACCCCGGACAGCGTCGTCCGTACGTACATCCAGACCCATCGCGCGGCCTTCCTCGACGATCTCGCCGACTGGCTGCGCATCCCGTCCGTCTCGGCCCAGCCCGGCCATGACGCGGATGTGCGGCGCAGCGCGGACTGGCTGGCGGCGAAGCTCAAGGAGACCGGCTTCCCGGTCGCGGAGATCTGGGACACCCCCGGCGCCCCGGCCGTCTTCGCGGAGTGGCCCTCCGCGGACCCGGACGCCCCGACCGTGCTGGTCTACGGCCATCACGACGTCCAGCCCGCCGCCCGCGAGGACGGCTGGCACAGCGATCCCTTCGAGCCGGTCGTGCGGGACGGCAGGATGTACGGACGCGGCGCCGCCGACGACAAGGGCCAGGTCTTCTTCCACACCCTCGGGGTCCGGGCGCATCTCGCCGCCACCGGCCGCACCACCCCCGCCGTCCACCTCAAGCTCCTCGTCGAGGGCGAGGAGGAGTCGGGCTCGCCGCATCTGCGCGCCCTAGCCGGGCAGCACGCGGAGCGGCTGGCGGCCGACGCCGTGATCGTCTCCGACACCGGTATGTGGTCCGAGTCCACCCCGACCGTCTGCACCGGCATGCGCGGCCTCGCCGACTGCGAGATCGAGCTGTACGGCCCCGACCAGGACATCCACTCCGGCTCCTTCGGGGGCGCCGTCCCGAACCCGGCCACCGTCGCCGCCCGGCTGGTCGCGGCCCTGCACGACGAGCACGAACGCGTCACGGTCCCCGGCTTCTACGACGGAGTCGCCGAACTCGGCGCGGCCGAGCGCGCGCTCCTCGCCGAGCTGCCCTTCGACGAGGAGGAGTGGCTCCGTACGGCCCAGTCCCACGGCACCCTCGGGGAGGCCGGATACTCCACCCTGGAGCGGATCTGGGCCCGCCCGACCGCCGAGGTCAACGGCATCGCGGGCGGTTACCAGGGCCCCGGCGGCAAGACGGTCATCCCGTCCTCCGCCCTGCTGAAGCTCTCGTTCCGGCTGGTCGAGGGCCAGGACCCGGACCGTGTCGAGCGGGCCGTACGGGACTGGACCGAGGCCAGGATCCCGGCTGGAATCCGGTACAAGATCAGCTTCGGCGCGGCCACCCGTCCCTGTCTGACCCCGCTGGACCACCCCGCGCTCCAGTCGGTCGTACGGGCCATGGGCCGCGCGTTCGGCGGTCCTGTCCGCTTCACCCGCGAGGGCGGCTCGGGACCGGCCGCCGACCTCCGGGACGTACTGGGCGCTCCGGTGCTCTTCCTGGGCATCTCCGTACCGTCCGACGGCTGGCACGCGCCGAACGAGAAGGTCGAACTGGACCTGCTCCTCAAGGGCGCGGAAACGACGGCCTACCTGTGGGGCGACCTTGCCACCGCCCTGCGCTGAGGGCCCGCCCCGCGCCGTCACCC
>NZ_LATD01000515.1 GCF_000981895.1 Streptomyces odonnellii
TCTCACCTCAGCGCCCCCGCCTCCCCCGGCGCCGCTTCCCCGCTGCTGGCTCCGCTGCTCTCCGCCGAGGGTCAGGCGCTCCTCGCCGAGCTGCGCGACCACGACCCCGCCGGGGAACTCGCCGTCGCCACCCGGCTGCGCCGCGAGCACCCGGCCGAGCTGGTCTCGGCGGCGCTGACCCAGGCGCGGCTGCGCCAGCGCGCGGTGGCGAAATTCGGCGCGGAGGACGCGTACCGCATGTACTTCACGCCGAACGGAATCGAACAGGCCACCCGGTCCACCGTCGCCGCCCACCGGGCCGCCCGGTTCCGCGCACTGGCCCCGGAGCGCCGGATCACCGACCTCTGCTGCGGCATCGGCGGCGACGCGGTCGAGCTGGCCCGCGCGGGCTTCGCCGTGACGGCTGTCGATCTCGACCCGCTGACCTGCGAGATCGCCGCCGCGAATCTGCGCACCCTGGCTCCGGCGGCTCAGGCCGCGCAGGCCACTTCGGCCAGTCCGACCACCCAGGACACGCCGGCCACTCCGCCTGCTCCGGCCTCGCCGCCCGCGACGGTGACGCGCGCCGATGTCCTGGAGTACGACCTGACCGGGGCCCGTACCGTCTTCATCGACCCCGCCCGGCGCGGCGGCCGGGGCAGGATCTTCGATCCGGAGGCCTACTCACCGCCGCTGTCGTGGGCGGTCGAGGCGGTACGACGGGCCGGCACGGGCGCGGTCAAGATCGCGCCCGGCATTCCGCACGAGCTGATCCCCGACGACTTCGAGGCCGAGTGGATCTCGGACTCCGGGGACGTCAAGGAGGCGGTGCTCTGGTACGGCCACGGCGGAACGCCCGGTTCCGTCACCCCCGGCGCCCGCCGCGCCACCCTGCTCGCCCCCGGCCGACCCGCAGTGACCCTCACCGGCCGCGGCCTCCCCGACCCGCCCGTCCGCGCCCTCGGCCGTTTCCTGTACGAACCGGACGGCGCCGTCATCCGCGCGCACCTGGTCGCCGAGGTGGCCGAGGAGCTGGAGGGCGGCCTGCTGGACGAGACGATCGCGTACATCACGGCCGACGAGCCGCGCCCCACCCCGTACGCCACCGCCTACGAAATCACCGACGAACTCCCCTTCGGGCTGAAGAGGCTCAAGGCCCTGCTGCGCGAACGCGAAGTCGGGATCCTGACGGTGAAGAAGCGCGGCTCGGCCGTGGAACCGGAGGAACTCCGGCGCCGGCTCAAACTCAAGGGCCCGCACTCGGCGACGGTCTTCCTGACCCGCGTGGCAGGCGCCCCGATGATGCTGCTGGGGCATCCGGTGGAGGCGTGAGGGGGCCGGTCCGGGCCACGGGCAGGAGGCATGGGCGAGGGCCGGTGGGGCGGGCGCGAGAGGGCCGCTGGGGGCTTACTGGAGGTCGGTCAGGTCGTCCGCGTAGATCTGCGACAGCGGCTGCGGGCCGATGTACTGCTGGCAGTTGCACTGCCTGCGTTCGTAGCGGAGTGGCTTCTTGTTCTCGTCCCACTCCGTCGCCACCTCCACATCCTCATGACACTTGCCCCGTTTGTCATGCTTCGCAAGGTGGTGTGTGCAGCCGCAGACCGGCACCGGGGGCTTGTGGGCCTGCTCCAGGGCCAGCCGTTCCTTCTCATCGAGCCTCAGGAGCTCGATTCGGCGCTCATGCCGGGTGCGCAGCGCGGTGCGGCCCGTGTCGGCGATCCAGCCGAAGCCGCCGACGATGAAGAAGACGAATATCCACCAGAGCCATTCCATCCGCCGCCCCTTCACCGTGAATGGCGCATGCGTTCTCCCTTCAGGATAGGACGGACACTCGCGGAACTCAGGACAGGACGGTCACCCGGGCACCGGCTCAGCGGTGGGCGCCTCCGCCCCAGCGTTCGGGGACCGGGCTGAGGAACCGCCCCGACCAGCTCTGATGCGCGTACGACTGGACGGCGCCCAGCACCCCGGTCGCCAGGACCGTGAGGCCGAGACCCAGCGCGTAGACGGTCTCACCCACGGTGGCCGAACCGGGTCCCGTAGTGGCGGAGGACCAGGCGGAGGACGTCGCCCACACCCCCAGCAGGCAGAGCGCCAAGGACGGCAGCAGCCACAGCACACACCGGCGATGGGCCCGTACGCGTCCGTCCACCGCGGGGTCCCGGGCAAGGTCGGCCCAGGCCTCCAGGAGCAGCCGTACGGTACGGCCCCGCTCCAGCCAGAAGCCGAGCGCGACCCCGGCGGGTATCAGCAGGAAGGCCGCGAGGAACAGTGCCACCAGACCGGTCACCTGGCCCAGACCGCCCTGTTCGAAACTCTGGATGGCCAGTCCGACGGCCGCCCAGCCGACCACGCCGACCGCGCCCAGCAGCCAGAGCAGCACCAGCCGGCCGATCCCGAGCCGCCGCACGGTCAGCGTGGCCAGGGCGGCGGCCCGGTCCGCGAGCAGCGCTTCGTGGTCGGGCCACGTACGGAGATGGAGGGGCGGCGGGGGCTCCGGAAGACGGGTGGCGGCGTAGGCAGCGGAAGGGCTGAACCTGCTGATCATTGGCCAGAGGGTAGCGGTGCGCATCGCAGGGCGCCGATGAGGGCCTGTCAGGGTCCCCCGCCACTCTCAACCTATAGCGCACCAGGGGGCTTGCGGCAAGGCCCAGGTCGTACCGCAGAATCACTGGCCCAAGCCCAGAACCTGCGGAAACGGGAGATTCACGAAGTGAGTTCGCTGTTCGGAGCTGATGCCGGAAACCCCCCGGCCACCAGCGCGTTCGACCTCCCCGGCCATCTCTCCCCCAAAGCCGCCACAACACTGATCGCCGACGACGAGCAGCACTTCGCGGCCATCGCACAGAGCCTTCGGCAGACGATCGCCGAACTGTCCGGCCGCCTCGACGCCGAGCGCAGGGCGCCCGGCGGCATGGGGCGGCAGGCGATGGACCGGGATGCGGAGATCCATCGGCTGACCGGTCGTCTGCGCGCCCTGCGCCGCTTCGGTCTGGACCTGTGCCTCGGACACATGGTCGGCGCCGACAGCCCCGAGCCGGTGTACGTCGGACGGCTCGGCCTCACCGACAGCTCGGGGCGCCGGCTGCTGCTCGACTGGCGCTCCCCCGCCGCCGAGCCGTTCTTCGGAGCCACCCATGCCAACCCGATGGGGCTGGCGAGCCGCCGCAGATACCGCTGGACCCGCGGCCGTATCAGCGACTACTGGGACGAGGTGTTCACCGCCGACGGGCTCGAAGGGCACGCCGCGCTCGACGACCAGTCCGCCTTCATCGCCAGCCTCGGCGGCAACAGGTCGGCACGGATGCGAGACGTGCTCGGCACCATCCAGGCCGACCAGGATGCCATCATCCGGGCCGGATCCCGTGGTGCTCTCGTCGTCGACGGCGGTCCGGGTACGGGGAAGACCGTCGTCGCTCTGCACCGCTCCGCCTACCTCCTCTACTCCGACCCCCGCCTCGGTCACCGCCGCGGCGGTGTGCTGTTCGTCGGTCCGCACCGGCCCTATCTGGCCTATGTGTCCGACGTCCTGCCCAGCCTCGGAGAAGAGGGCGTACAGACCTGCGTCCTGCGGGACCTCGTCGCCGAAGGAGCGGCGGCAGCGACCGAGACCGACCCGGACGTGGCCCTCCTGAAGTCGTCCGCGGACATGGTGAAGGCGATCGAGAAGGCCGTCAGGTTCTACGAGGAGCCGCCCGCCAAGGGGATGACGGTCACGACCCACTGGTCCGACATCTGGCTGAGCGCCGACGACTGGGCCGTGGCGTTCGACGCGGCAGAACCCGGTACTCCGCACAACGAGGCGCGCGACCAGGTCTGGGACGAGCTGCTCACGATCCTGGTGGACGCGCACGACGGCGACATCCCGCCCGGCCTGCTCCGCACGTCACTGCGGCAGAACAGGGAGCTGCTCACGGCCTTCGACCGCGCGTGGCCGCTGCTCGAAGCGGCCGATCTCGTCGGAGACCTCTGGTCGGTCCCCGCCTATCTGCGGATGTGCGCTCCCTGGCTGGGCCCCGACGAGGTCGGAAAGCTTCAGCGCAAGGAGGCCCCCCATGCCTGGACGGTGTCCGACCTGCCCCTCCTCGACGCGGCACGGCAGCGGCTGGGCGACCCGGAGGCGGCCCGGCGCAAGCGCCGGAACGAGGCCGTCCTCGCCGCCCAGCGCGAGCACATGGCGCGGGTCGTCGACAACCTGATCGACGCCGCGGCCGACTCCGGCGCCGACGGTGACGACGGCGAGGGCCTGGTGACGATGCTGCGCGGCAAGGACGCCGAGGTCAGCCTGGTCGACGAGACCGTACTGCCCGCCGCCGAACCGGACCTGCTCGCCGGGCCGTTCGCGCACATCGTCGTGGACGAGGCCCAGGAACTGACCGACGCCGAGTGGCAGATGCTGCTGCTCCGCTGCCCGTCGCGGAGCTTCACCATCGTCGGTGACCGCGCCCAGGCAAGGCACGGGTTCACGGAGTCGTGGCAGGAGCGGCTGGGGCGGATCGGGCTCGACCGGATCAATGTGGCCTCCCTGAGCATCAACTACCGGACACCGGAAGGAATCATGGCGGAGGCCGAGCCGGTCATCCGGGCCGCGCTCCCCGACGCCAATGTGCCGACCTCCATCCGCGGCAGCGACATCCCCGTCGTCCACGGATCCGTGTCCGAGCTGAACTCGGTCCTCGACGACTGGCTCGCGGCACACGCCGACGGGATCGCCTGTGTCATCGGCGATCCCGCGTTCCGGGCGACCTCCCGCGTCCGGTCGCTGACTCCGGAGCTGTCGAAGGGGCTTGAGTTCGACCTGGTCGTCCTCATCGACCCGGAGACGTTCGGCAAGGGCATCGAAGGAGCGGTCGACCGCTATGTCGCGATGACCCGGGCGACCCAGCAACTCGTCATCCTCACAAGCTCCTGACACCGTCCAGGACAACGCGATCGCCGACCTGGCCGCGCCGGACCCGCCCGGCGGCCTGCTCCCTGTCCTTCGCCCGGTCCCGACCGCCCGCTACTCCACCGCCTCGAAGCGCCAGCGGTGGACCGGGCGGGCGGTCAGATGCGGCGGGGGATCGGGGAGTTCGGGGAGTTCGGGGGGCTGGTCGGCGTCGGGTGCGGGCCACCAGGTGATGATCAGGACCCGGTCCTCCGGGGCCCGGAGGAGGTCCTGGCGGAGGGG
>NZ_LATD01000516.1 GCF_000981895.1 Streptomyces odonnellii
GGGCGGCCGGCCCTGCCCGCCGCCCTGCCGCCGTCCGTCCCCGCCGTACTGCGCGTGGACGTCGCCGAGATGCCGTACCTCCTCGATCACTGCTTCTTCCGGCAGCGTCCCGGCTGGCCCGACGACGCGGACCGCTGGCCGATCGTGCCCGCGACCACCGTGATCGGGCATCTCATGCGGATCGCCGAACAGGCCGTCCCCGGAACGCGCGCGGTCGCGGTCCACGACGTACGGCTGCTGAAGTGGATCGAGGCCATACCCGCCGCCGAAGTGCCGGTGGAGATACGGCGGCTCGCGCCCGACCGGGTCGAGGTGAGCCTCACCGGCTTCTCCCGCGCGGTGGTCGAACTGGCGGACCGTCATCCGGCACCCCCGGCGGCCTGGCCGGTCGACCCGGCCGCCGAACGGACCCCGGAGATGCGGGCCGAACAGCTCTACAGCGAGCGGTGGATGTTCCACGGCCCGCGCTTCCAGGGCGTCAGCGAGCTGACCGCCATCGGCGAACTGCACGTACGGGGAGTCATCACCGCCCCGGAGGCGCCCGGCGCGCTGCTGGACAATGTCGGGCAGCTCCTCGGCTACTGGATCATGGCCACGCTCACCGAGCGCACCACGGTGTTCCCGGTGGCGATGGAGCGAATCCGCTTCCACGGTCCCGACCCGCTCCCGGGCGAGCGGCTGGAGTGCGCGATCCGTATCACCGAGGTCGCCCCCCTCACCCTCACCGCGGACATGCAGCTCACCAGGGACGGGCGGGTCTGGGCCGAGTTCACCGGCTGGCAGGACCGCCGCTTCGACACCGATCCCAATATCCGCGCGGTGGACCGCTTCCCCGGCAGCAACACCCTCTCCACGACCGAACCCGGGAACTGGTCGCTGGTGTACGAGCGGTGGCCCGACCTGGCCACCCGCGAACTGATGATGCGCAATGTGCTCGGCGGTGCCGAGCGCGCCCGCTACGAGGCACTGCCGCCGGTCCGCAGACGGCAGTGGCTGCTCGGGCGGATCGCCGCCAAGGACGCGGTGCGCGGACTGCTCTGGCAGGAGGGCGAGGGCGAGATCTACCCCGCCGAGATCGCCGTCGCCAACGACACCACCGGTCGCCCCCTCGTCCACGGGGTGCACGGGCGCGAGACCGGTGAGCTGACCGTGTCGATCGCGCACTGCCGCGAGAGCGGGGTGGCGATCGCCCGGCGCGGGCCCTGCGGGATCGACATCGAGGAGATCACCGAGCGGCCGAGGTCCACCGCGGAGACCGTGTGCGGCCCGGCCGAACTCGCCCTTCTCGACCGCCTGGTGGCCGGATCCGCGGAGAGCGGCGCGGAGTGGCTCACCCGGTTCTGGACGGCCAAGGAGGCCGTCGCCAAGGCGCGCGGCACGGGCCTGGGCGGGCGGCCGGCCGCGTTCCGCGTGGTCGCCGCGGAGCACGACCGGCTCCGCGTGGTGACCGAAGGCCGGTCGTACGAGGTGCGCGTACGGCATGTGACCAACCCACGGGGACTGCCCGAGCGGCGGTACGTCGTCGCCTGGACGACCGGTGACCCCACGACAACCGGTGACAACACGACAGGAGAGTTCTGATGAGCACTGAGGCGATCGGCTTCGCGACCGCGGAGCCGGGGGAGCGTACGCCCTCTCGCACCGACGACGCCGCCGTACTGGCGGACATCGCGGACATGCTGCGCGACCTGCTGGCGGAGGACGGCCTCGACGACGCCGAGATCACCCGGGAGACCACCTTCCACGACGATCTCGAACTGGAGAGCATCGATCTTGTGACGCTCGCCGGGTCGCTGCGTGAGCACTACGGCGACCGGGTCAATGTCGCCCTCTTCATCGCCGATCTGGAACTCGACGAGATCATCGCGCTCACCGTCGGTGAGCTGGCCGACTATGTCGCGGCGTCCCTGCGCGCCGGTACGGAGGGCTGACCCATGGCCAAGATCAGCACCGGCGAGATCACCACGCATGTCCAGCGGCTGCCCGCGGCGGTCCGGCCCGCGGACGGCGGCGAGCCGCCCGTGGTCGTGTTCGTGCACGGCCTGCTCACCGACAGCCTCGCCAGCTACTACTTCACCCTCGGCCCGGACTTCGCCGCGGCGGGCCATGACGTGATCATGTACGACCTGCGGGGGCACGGCCGCAGCGACCGGCCCGCCACCGGCTACCGGCTGGAGTCCTTCGTGGCCGACCTCGTCGGACTGCTGGACGCGCTGGACGAGCGGCGCCGGGTGCATGTGGTCGGCAACTCCTTCGGCGGTACGGTCGCCGCGGCCCTCGCCGCGTGGCACCCCGACCGGGTCGCCACGGTCACCATGATCGAGTCCGAGCCGCCGGTCGAGGAGTGGACGCGGCACATGGCCGACGGCCTCGCGGACGCCAAGAACCGGCTCGCCCGCGAAGAGGTCATCAGCTGGATCTCGGCCAAGCACGGCGCGCACACCGCCCGGCTCTCCCGGGGCGCGAGCCGGATCCTCCGTACCACCACGCTTGCCGAGGACATCCCGGCCGGCCGGGTCATCGGCGACGACCTCGGCGCGCTCGGCTGCCCGGTGCTGGCGATCTTCGGCGACGAGTCCGGGCTGAGCGCCCAAGTGCCCGGCCTGGAGGCCAAGCTGGCGTCCTGCCGTACGGTCGTCCTCACCGAGCAGGGGCACTCCGTACTGGTCGAGCGGACCGAGGAGACCCGGGAGCTGATCCTGGAGTGGGTACGGGAACACACCCTGGCCGGGGCGGTGCGGTGACCCGCTTCCTGCTGGTCGTCCCGCCGCTCGTCGGGCATGTCAACCCGCTGGTCGGGGTCGCGGACGAACTGGTACGGCGCGGCCACGAGGTGGCGTGGGCCGGTCATGCCGGGCAGATCCGGCGGCTGGCGGGCGCGGGGGCCACGGCGTACGACTGCGTGGTGCCCGGCGGCGGGCTGCGCAGGCCGCCGGGGCTGACCGGGCCCGCCGCGTTCCGCTTCCTGTGGGCGGAGTTCTTCGTGCCGCTCGCGGACGCGATGGCGCCGGGGGTCGAGGCGGCGATCGACGCGTTCCGGCCGGACCTCGTCCTCACCGACCAGCACGCCGTGGCGGGCGCGCTGGTGGCCGAGCGGCGCGGGATCGTCCATGTCACCTCCGCGACCACCTCGGCCGAACTCGTCGATCCGCTGGGCGGGATGCCGAAGGTGGGGGCCTGGCTCCAGGAGCTGCTGGGCGGACTGCGCACGCGGATCGGCGATCCCGCGCGCACGGGCGATCCCCGGTTCTCGCCGCACGGCGTCATCGCGTTCACCGGGCGCGAGCTGCTCGGTGACGCGCCGCTGCCGCACGAGCGGACGTATCTGGTCGGCCCGGCCATCGCGCCGCGTGCGGACCGCTCGGACTTCCCCTGGGACGAGCTGGATCCCGCGCGCTCCACGGTGCTCGTCTCGCTCGGTACGGCCAACGCGGACGCCGGCGAACGGTTCCTGGCCGAGGCGGTCACGGCGCTGGACCGTCTGCGTGACCGGGTGCAGGGCGTGGTGGTCGACCCGGGCCATACGCTGACATCGGTGCCGCCGGGCGTGCTGGTCCGTGAACATGTGCCCCAACTCGACCTGCTGGCACGGGTGGACGCGGTCGTCTGCCACGCCGGTCACAACACGGTCTGCGAGTCCCTCTGGCACGGCCTGCCCCTGGTCCTCGCCCCGATCCGCGACGACCAGCCCATCGTCGCCGGCCAGGTCGTCGACGCGGGCGCGGGCGTACGGGTCCGCTTCGGCCGGGTGGACGCGGAGCGACTGGCCTCGGCGATCGAAACGGTCCTGGACCCGGCGGGCGGCCACCGCTCGGCCGCCGAGGCGATCGGCCGCTCACTGCGCGAGGCGGGCGGCCAGTCGGCCGCCGCCGACCACTTGGAACGGACAGCGGGGGAGGCCCCGGTCCCGGCGAGCGCGCAGGACGCGGCGCCGGTGGCACTCGAACAGGGCTCGGTACGACCGGAGACCGCCTCTGTACGAGCCGAACCCGTCCCAGTCCGGGCCGAGTCCGGCATGGTCCGTGCCGAAACCGCCCCCGTACGACCGGAGTCCGCGCCCGCCACCGGCCTTGTGCCCGTACCGGCCGAATCCGCTTCCTCTCCCCGCTGAACCGTCCCGCCCCACCGGAACATCTGC
>NZ_LATD01000517.1 GCF_000981895.1 Streptomyces odonnellii
GGCGAAGGGTGTACGAGGGGGTGCGCGGGGGTGCGTGAGTGCACGGGCACGTCGACGGTGAAGTGCCCGCCGGACGACCACCGGACGACCTTGCTGGGAGGGGAACCAGGCCCTGTCCGGCGGATCTTCGCGGGACAGGACCTAAAGCGCGGCAGCGCCCTGGGCGCGGAGCGACTGGCCGTACTGCTGGAGCACCCACAGCTCGTTCTGTACGGCGGCGAGGTGGTCCGGCGCAGCATGCGTGCCGAGCCGGGTCAGTGTGCCGGTCACCTCGCGGACGCGCCGGTCGACGGCGCGCAGCCGTACCTGCACGAGCTGCTCGCCCGCGTAGATCTCGTCGATCGACTTGCCGTGGAACACCTCGACCGCCAGCTCGGTGACCATGGCGCGCACCGCGTCGTTCGGCGCGGCCTCACGGACCCGGGCCAGATACTCCGGCGCGGACGCCAGTCCCTGTTCGGCGCCGCCGGCCTCCGCTATGGCACGGCGCACGGCCGCGTACGGGGGGGCGGTGAACTCGTCCTCGCCGTACGCGTCGAAGGCCGGGGAGACCAGTTCGGGCCGCTGGAGCGCGAGCTTCAGCAGCTCGCGCTCGGTGCGGTGGGCGGGGCTGCGCAAATTGAGCGCGGGCCCGGACACGGCCGGTCCCGCGGGCCCGGGGCCGTACGCACCAGGGCCTGCCGCGCCCGATTGTGACCGGTTCTCGGGCGTCTGCGCTCCGGAGCGCGCGCCCGGCCCCTGCGCGGGCCCCCTGCCCCCGCGGTCGCGCGCCCAACGCGCGACCCGGGCCACGCGCGCGACCACGAACTGGGTGTCCAGGATGCCCAGGATCCCCGCGAGCTGGACCGCGACCTCGTGCTGCGAGGCGCCGTTCTTGATCCGCGCCACGATCGGCGCGGCCTCGTCGAGCGCCGCCGCGCGCCCCGCCGGGGTCTCCAGGTCGTACCGCGAGACGATCTGACGGATCGCGAACTCGAAGAGCGGCGTACGCGGCTCGACCAGGTCCTGTACGGCTTCGTCGCCCTTGGCGAGCCGCAGGTCGCACGGGTCCATGTTGTCGGGGGCGATGGCGATATAGGTTTCGGCGGCGAACTTCTGGTCGTCCTCGAAGGCACGCAGCGCGGCCTTCTGGCCGGCCGCGTCCCCGTCGAACGTGAAGATCACCCGGGCGCTGCCGTTGTCCATCAGCAGCCGCCGCAGGATCTTGATGTGGTCGCCGCCGAAGGCCGTGCCGCATGTCGCGATGGCGGTGGTGACCCCGGCGAGATGACAGGCCATCACATCGGTGTAGCCCTCGACGACCACGGCCCGGCTGGACTTGGCGATGTCCTTCTTGGCCAGGTCGACCCCGTACAGCACCTGGGACTTCTTGTAGATCGGGGTCTCGGGGGTGTTCAGGTACTTCGGGCCGTTGTCGTCCTCGCGGAGCTTGCGCGCGCCGAAGCCGACCACCTCGCCCGAAATATCGCGGATGGGCCACATCAGCCGGCCGCGGAAGCGGTCGATCGGGCCGCGACGGCCGTCCTGGGAGAGCCCCGAGAGCAGCAGTTCCTTGTCGGTGAAGCCCCTGCCGCGCAGATAGCGGGTGAGATGGTCCCAGCCGGCCGGGCTGTAGCCGACACCGAAGTGCTCGGCCGCCGCCTGGTCGAAGCCGCGCTCCGCCAGGAACGTACGGCCGATCTCGGCCTCCGGGCCGCCGAGCTGCTCCACGTAGAACTGCGCGGCGATCTTGTGCGCCTCGACCAGCCGGGTGCGTTCGCCGCGCTGGCTCGCCGGGTTGTACCCGCCCTCCTCGTACCGGAGGGTGATGCCCGCGCGCGCGGCGAGCCGCTCGACCGTCTCGGAGAACGAGAGATGGTCGATCTTCATGACGAAGGCGATGGTGTCCCCGCCCTCCTGGCAGCCGAAGCAGTGGAAGAGACCCTTGCCCGGACTCACCTGGAAGGAGGGGGACTTCTCGTCGTGGAAGGGGCAGAGCCCCTTGAGATTGCCGCCGCCCGCGCTGCGTAGCTGGAGGTAGTCGGACACGACGGCGTCGATCGGGACGGCGTCCCGCACCGCCTTCACGTCGTCATCGTTGATCCTGCCTGCCACGCGTGAATACTACGGGGGCGCAGGGGCCGGAGCGGTCGACGCCGGTCAGCCGTGGTGGGCGCGGCCCTGCCCGCCGGCTCCGGGCGAACCGAGGGATCCGAGCGGGACGGCCGGGTCGGCCAGGGCGTCCGGGTCCTGCGGCTCGTCGGAGCGGACCAGCCGCTGGATGTCCTCGGTGACGTCCCAGACATTGACGTTCATCCCGGCGAGCACCTTGCGGTCCTTCAGCCAGAACGCGATGAACTCGCGCTTTCCGGCATCGCCGCGCACCACCACCTGGTCGTACGAGCCGGGCGGCGCCCATCCCGAGTACTCCAGGCCGAGGTCGTACTGGTCGGAGAAGAAGTAGGGGACGCGGTCGTAGCTGACGTCCTGGCCGAGCATGGCGCGGGCGGCGGCCGGGCCTCCGTTGAGGGCGTTGGCCCAGTGCTCGACCCGTACGCGCGGTACGGACAGCGTGCCGCCCCAGCCGGTGACCGGCAGGGCGGCCACATCACCGGCCGCGTAGATGTCCGGGTCGGAGGTGCGCAGGGCGGTGTCCACGGCGATGCCGCCGCCCAGGGCGCGGTCGGCGAGATCGAGACCGGCGGCCTCGGCGAGGGCGGTGCGCGGGGCCGCGCCGATGGCGGCGAGCACATCGTGGGCGGGGTGTTCCTCGCCGTCGTCCGTACGGGCCGACAGGACCATGCCGTCCTGGCCGGTGATCTCGGTGAGCCGGACGCCGAAGTGGAACCGTACGCCGTGCTCCTGGTGCAGTTCGGTGAAGAGCTGCCCCAGTTCGGGGCCGATCACATGGTGGAGCGGGGTCGGCGCGGTCTCGACGACGGTGACCTCGGCGCCGTAACCGCGCGCCGCGGCCGCGACCTCCAGACCGATCCAGCCCGCGCCGGCGATCACGAGATGGCCGTTGTCGCGGCCCAGGGCGGCCAGCGTCCGGCGCAGCCGGTCCGCGTGGGCGAGCCGGCGCAGATGATGCACTCCGGCGAGATCGGTGCCGGGGATGTCGAGCCGGCGCGGTTCGGCACCGGTGGTCAGCAGCAGTTTGTCGTACCGCACGGAGGTGCCGTCGCCGAGGTGCACGCACCGCAGATCGCGGTCGATGGAGGTGACGGTCTGGCCGAGGTGCAGCTCGATCTCGGCCTGCGCGTACCAGGCGCGCTCGTGCACGAAGACGCTGTCCCTGCCCTCCTTGCCGGTGAGATACCCCTTGGAGAGCGGTGGACGTTCATACGGGTGGTCGCGCTCGTCGCCGATGAGGATCACCCGGCCGGTGAAACCCTCCGAACGAAGGGTTTCCGCGGCTTTCGCCCCGGCCAGCCCACCGCCGACGATGACAAAAGTCTGATGTGCGTCGACCACTTGATGCCTCCTCTTCGCGCTGCCGCCATCTGCGAGCGTCCCGCACGGAGCGTGATGGCGAAAGAGGGAGCGCTCCATGGGCGTGTATCACTGCGTGATCCGGCTACCTTCGTACAGGCGCGGACCTGGAGCAGCGAGGCATGAGGGGCGCATGTCGCCCGGCCACGAGCGTCACCCGTCCATGATGCGCGGGAGCCGCGCGGGACGCGCGCGGGCAGGGGGCCGGGCTGGGGCTTCGGCGGGCGGGGCGTCGGGCGTCGGGCGTCGGGCGTCGGGCGTCGGGCGTCGGGCGTCGGGCGTCGACAGGATTGTGTCGGTGTCGCCTGTACGGGGTGGCTGTCCGGGTCCGTCAGGCGCGGCTCGTGAGCCCCGTGTGCAGGGAGCGGGCCGAGGCGTCGGTGAGGGACGCGATCTGGTCGACGATGACCCGCTTGCGCGCCCGGTCGCCGTCGGCCGATTCGAACAGCGCCCGGAACTGCGGATCGAGACCTTCCGGAGCGCGGGCCGTGAGCGCCTCGGCCAGCTCCGCCAGAATGATCCGCTGGTCGGCGCGGAGCGCTTCCTGCTCGGCACGCTGCATGACGTAGCGGTCGGCGACGGCCTTGAGGACCGCGCACTCCAGACGCGCCGCGCGCGGGACGACCAGTTCCGCGCCGTACCGGGTGAGCGGCCCCTTACCGTACGCCTCGCGCGTGGCGGCCTCGGCGGCCAGACAGAACCGGCCGATGAGCTGGCTGGTGGCGTCCTTGAGGCGGGACTGCGCGACCGCGGAGCCGTCATAGCCGCGCGGCCACCACTCCTGATCCATCAGGCGGTCGAGCGCGGCGGACAGCTCCGCCGGATCGGTGTCCCGTGGCGCATAACGGCCGATCGCCACCGCCCAAATCCCACGCCGTTCCGTCTCGGAGGAGAGCGCGGCGGGGTCGACATGGCCGGCGTGCAGACCGTCCTCGAAGTCGTGGACCGAGTACGCGACATCGTCGGACCAGTCCATGACCTGCGCCTCGAAGCAGATACGGTCCGCCGGGGCACCCTTGCGGGCCCAGCCGAAGACGGGCAGGTCGTCCTCGTACACCCCGAACTTCAGCGAGCCGGGCCGGGTGGGGTGGGCGCCGCGCGGCCACGGGTATTTGGTGGCGGCGTCCAGAGTGGCGCGGGTCAGATTCAGGCCGACGCTGACCAGGTCCCCCGTTTCCTCGAAGCGGACGAACCGTTTGGGCTCGATCCGGGTGAGCAGGCGCAGCGACTGCGCGTTGCCCTCGAAGCCGCCGCAGTCCGCGGCGAAGTCGTTGAGGGCCTGTTCACCGTTGTGGCCGAAGGGCGGATGGCCCATGTCATGGGCGAGACAGGCCGCTTCGACGAGATCCGGGTCGCAGCCGAGCGCGGCGCCCAGTTCACGGCCGACCTGTGCGCACTCCAGGGAGTGCGTCAGCCGGGTCCGGGGACTGGCGTCCCACTCCTGGCTGCGCGATCCGGGGGTGACCACCTGGGTCTTGCCCGCGAGCCTGCGCAGCGCGGCGGAGTGCAGCACGCGCGCGCGGTCGCGCTGGAAGGCGGTGCGGCCCGGACGCTTGTCGGGCTCGGGTGCCCAGCGTTCGGTTGCCGTCCCGTCGTAGGTGCCCGATGTGCCCGCTGTGCCTGCCATGCACCGAAGGTAACCGGAGCGGGTGGCGTACGGGGGTCCGAGGGGCAGCGAGGCGGTTACCCGGGACTGGTGAGAAAGGTGGCGGAAGGTGATGGATTGGGGGGGTTGCGTGGGTGGTCTGCGGG
>NZ_LATD01000518.1 GCF_000981895.1 Streptomyces odonnellii
CGCGCCCGGCACCCCGTAGCAGCGACAGCCGGGTGGGCGGGGCGCGGACATGAGCGGGGGCGACGGCGGCGGCGACCACCGCGACCACAAGGCCGCCGAGGTACGGCGGATGCTGAACGCGCGGCGGCCCGCCGTCCCCGGCGATCTCGTGCCGCGCGCCACCGCCCTCGGCACCCGGCTGCTGCACCGCCGCCGCGCGGTCCAACGGGTGTGCTGGGCACTGCTGTTGGTCGGGGTGGTCGTGTTCGCGGTCTGGGCGTCCGCGGCACACCCGTGGACCGTACCGCCGTCGCAGACCACCCCGCCGCTGGAGGACTGGTGACCGGCCCGGTCGCGCCCGAGGGCTGCGCGTTCAGCCCGTACGGCGCTTGATGGCGGACCGTCAGCCCCGGCGGGGGACGACGCCCCGCCCGAATGACCCTAGGCCAGCGCCTGGTGGAGGTCAGCGAGCAGGTCGTCGACCGACTCGATGCCCACCGACAGCCTGACCAGGTCCGACGGCACCTCAAGCGCCGAGCCCGCCGCCGAGGCGTGGGTCATCCGGCCCGGGTGCTCGATCAGCGACTCGACCCCGCCCAGGGACTCGCCCAGTGTGAACAGCTTCGCGCGGTCGCAGACCGCCACCGCCGCCTCCTCGCCGTCCGCGACCTGGAAGGAGACCATCCCGCCGAAGGCCTTCATCTGCTTCGCGGCGACCTCGTGACCGGGGTGGTCGGGCAGCCCCGGATAGAGGACCTTCGAGACCTGGGGGTGCTGGGTGAGCATCTCCGCGATCCGCGTGGCGTTCCCGCTGTGCCGGTCCATCCGGACCGCCAGCGTCTTGATGCCGCGCAGCACCAGCCACGCGTCGAAGGGACCGGCGACGGCCCCCATCGCGTTCTGGTGGTAGGCGAGTTCGTCCGCGAGTTCCGCGTCGTCGACGATCAGCGCGCCGCCGACCACGTCCGAGTGCCCGCCCATGTACTTCGTGGTCGAGTGGACGACGACGTCCGCGCCCAGCGCCAGCGGCTGCTGGAGGTACGGGCTGGCGAAGGTGTTGTCGACGACCAGCCGCGCCCCGGCGGAGCGCGCGATCCCGGCGAGGGCCGCGATGTCGGTGATGTTGAGCAGCGGGTTCGAGGGGGTCTCGACCCAGATCGCCTTGGTACGGGGGGTGAGCGCGGCCCGTACCGCCGCCGGGTCGGAGGTGTGCGCGACCGAGAAGTCCACGCCCCAGCGGGAGACGACCTTCGCGAACAGCCGGAACGTGCCGCCGTACGCGTCGTCCGGGATCACGACATGGTCGCCGGGCTCCAGCAGCGTACGGAGCAGGCAGTCCTCCGCCGCCAGGCCCGAGGCGAAGGCGAGCCCGCGACGGCCGCCCTCCAGGGCCGCGAGGTTCTCCTCCAGGGCGGTACGGGTGGGGTTGGCGCTGCGGCTGTACTCGTAACCGCCGCGCAGTCCGCCCACTCCGTCCTGCTTGTAGGTGGACACCTGGTAGATCGGCGGGACGACCGCGCCGGTCAGGGGGTCCGCGGTGTTGCCCGCGTGGATGGCGAGCGTCTCGAAGTGCTGCGGCTCGCCGGGATGGTGCCCGTCGGCCGGGCGCTGGGTGGGGTGCTCGTGGCTCATGAGGCCCGAGCGTAACGCCGTACGAGCACCCGCCCGCACAACGGAGCGGCGAGGCGGGTACGAGCCGGGGCGGCAAGGCGGGTACGGGCTGGGGCGGCAAGGCGGGTACGGGCCGGGCGCCCGCGGACCGTACGCCGTGCCGCACCGCCGGATACGCCGGGCGCCGCGTCCGCGACAATGGGGCCATGGAGATTCTCTGGTTCCTGATCGCGATGGGCCTGCTGGCCGGGGCCATCGGCCCGTTTGCGCTGCGCCGCCGCGGCGGTGTCCGCCAGGTCGCGCCCGGTTCGCCCGACGCCGCCGACCCGGCCGCGTACGGCTTCCTGCTCCAGGAGGAGCTGGACATCCGGCTGCCGGGCCCCGACCAGGATCTCCTCGACGTACTCGATGTCGTACAGGGGACGCAGGACTGGCGGGCCGCCGCGCAGTTGCTCGCGGGCACGCCCAAGGAGGGCGAGGTGCGCTGGCAGCGCGTGCAGGCGTTCGCCGGCGCGGCGTCGCTGGAGCTTCAGCAGCGGCCCGGCGTGGGCGGCGCGTGGCTGCGGGCGTGGCGTGCGGAGTCGCCGAAGGACGCGGGCGGTGCGGCGGTGCACGCGGAATTCCTGGTGCAGCAGGCGTGGCGGTCGTCGGCCGCGGGGACGGACGACTTCCGGATCATCCTGGAGGAGGCCCGTACGGTCTGCGGCGAGGCGGCCCTGCTGGCGCCGGGCGACCCCGTGCCGTACCTCACCGAGCTGGCCGTGGCGCGCGGGCTCGGTTATACGCACGAGCAGTTCGACCAGGTGTGGGCGAAGGTGATCGACCGCGCGCCGGAGCACATGGGCGCGCATCTCGCGGCGCTGCACTACTGGTGTGAGAAGTGGCACGGTTCGCGCGAGGAGGCCGACCACTTCGCGACGACGGCCGCGGCGCGCGCCCCGCGGGGCTCGCTGCTGGCGGCGCTGCCGCTGTTCGCGGTGTACGAGCACCTTCCCGAGGTCAATCTCGTGCAGGGCTTCTACCAGAGCGCGGTGGTGACCAAGGCGGTGGAGGGCGCGCTGTTCGCGGTGCACGCGGCGCGCCAGGACGATCCGCTGCTCGCGCACGTACGGCACATGCTGGTCCTCTTCCTCGTACGGCAGGAACGCTGGGCGGAGGCGATGCACCAGCTCGTACGGGTGGACGGGCACGTGGGGGCGCTGCCGTGGACGCTGGAGGGGGACCCGGCGGCGGTGTACGCGGTGTACCGGGCGCTGGCGGTGGCGGGCTACGAGGCGAACGGCGGGAGCCCGGCGACGCTACGGCAGTGAGGGGGCGGATGGGGTTCCCACAGGGGTTCCCACGGACTTATCCACAGCCTCTTCCGCACTGTCCACAGGCCTGTCCACAGGCTTCACGGAATGTCCAGGGCGCCCGGTACGTTGATTCAGCAGGACCCCACAGCCGAGCAGAGCCGAGGAGACCTGAAATGTTCATCACCCGCCGCACCCCCGAGCTTCCCACCCCGGAGCAGACCC
>NZ_LATD01000519.1 GCF_000981895.1 Streptomyces odonnellii
CGGGACCACGCGGGAGCGGACCACGTGGGAAGGGGCCGCGCGGTCCCCTCCCGCGTGGTCCCATCCCGCGCGGCCCCTTCCCACGTGGTCCGCTCCCTGGCGGTCGCACCGGTACGGAGAGCTGTCTAGCGCGGTGGTACGAGGAGGGGCTCGGCTGGGCCGTGGAGGCGGGGCCTCCCGTACGGCTGCTGACCGGGCTGCGCTTCGATGTGCTGGAACTGCCCGCCGACGCGGGCGCCGCCCTGCTGCGGCGGATCGGCCCGACGGGGCCCGTGGCGCTGCTCGGCGGGCGGATGGCTCTGCTGGTGGCCGCGGGGAGCGCGGACGAGCTGCCGGGGCTGCTCGACTGGCTGGAATGGGGCGGAATCGCCCTGGGGCTGACCGCTGTCGGCGCGGGCGGGCGGATCACCGCTCCCGCGCCACCGCGGTGGCCCGGCGTCGCCGCGCAGGGGGCCGCCACGTGGTTGCGGCCCCCCGGGCCCGGACGCGAGACGGAGCCGACGCTGCCGTCACTCGCTCCCCTCGGGCGGAGCGGCGGCAGCGGGGGCAGTGGTGGGGGTGCCCCCGATCTCGTACGGCTCGTGGACGCGGCGGCGACTGAGTGCCACCGGGCCCGCTTGTTGCGCATGCCGCGCAGAAATGCCCTTCGTACGAATACTCAGCCGTTGGCCTTCTCGTAGGCTTCACGGATCTCGGCGGGAACACGGCCACGGTCGTTGACGCTGTAGCCGTTCTCCTTCGCCCACTTGCGGATTTCCGCGGTGTCCTTGTTACCGCCCGTGGCGACTCGGCCCTTGCCGCGGCTGCCCGCGGCGCGGCCACCGGTACGCCGGCCCCCCTTGGTGTACGGATCGAGGAGGCCCCGGAGCTTGTCCGCATTGGCGGTGGTGAGGTCGATCTCGTAGGTCTTGCCGTCCAGAGCGAACGTCACGGTCTCGTCCGCCTCGCCGCCGTCGATGTCATCGACAAGAAGGACCTGAACCTTCTGTGCCACCGGATTTCCTTTCATCGAAAATGCAGTACGCGGAAAGGAAACCGCTTTTCTCAGGAAAACACAAACCCCCGGCAGAGGTTCAGCAGCGCGAGAACACGGGAAACGTGCGCGATTCGGACATAGGGATCCGGCTGAGTCGGGCGATCACAGGTGCAGAAGCATCCGGCTGTTGCCCAAGGTGTTCGGCTTCACCCGTTCGAGACCGAGGAACTCCGCAACACCCTCGTCATAGGAACGCAGCAGCTCTCGGTAGACATCTCCGTCGACCGGCGTCTCACCGATCTCCACGAAGCCGCGCTTCGCGAAGAACTCGACTTCGAAGGTCAGGCAGAATACCCGGCGCACTCCGAGCCAGCGGGCGGTCTCCAGCAGCTTGTCAAGCAGTTGATGCCCCACTCCGGCACCCCTGACCACGGGATCCACGGCGAGTGTGCGTACTTCGGCGAGGTCTTCCCACATCACATGCAAGGCGCCGCAGCCGATGACACTGCCGTCCCCGTCGCGTTCCGCGACCCAGAACTCCTGGATGTCCTCGTAAAGCGTCACGGGTGCTTTGTCGAGCAGGATGCCTTCGCTCACGTAAGGGTCGACGAGACGGCGGACAGCCGGTACATCCCTGGTCCTGGCCCGCCGGACGGTGATGGCATTTGCTTCGGCATTGGGAAGCGGAAGGGCTGAGCGCATGCCGGGACGCTATCGCCCCGCCTCCGGGCGGCGATCGGCGCCCCGGAGCGCGGCGTCTTCGGCCCCCGGGCCTTCCGGTTCGGCTTCCTCCGGTGGCCCTGCGGCTTCCTGGTGTTCGCCTTCCGGCCGGTCCGCGCGCACCATACGGACGGCGTCCTGAAGTGCCTCGCGCTGCTCGGGCGACATCATGCCGAAGAAGGCGACGAGGGCGGCGGCGGGGTTGTCACTCTTCGACCAGGCTTCGTTCATCAGGGCCGCGGCGTAGGCGGCGCGGGTGGAGACCGCCGTATATCGATAGGCGCGGCCCTCGACTTCCCTGCGCACCCAGCCCTTCTGATGGAGATTGTCCATTACGGTCATGACGGTGGTGTAGGCGATGGACCGTTCCCGCTGAAGGTCTTCGAGGACTTCCCGGACGGTGACCGGTCGGTTCCATTGCCAGACGCGTGTCATGACGGCGTCTTCCAGGTCTCCCAATTGGCGGGGCACATCTTCACCATAGTGCGAGATGTCCGAATAGCCGGTTATTGACGGAACAAAAAGGACGTACGACGGGAATCAGTCGTACGTCCTGGTCATACGGTGAATACGCACTGCGGCGGCCGGGATGACGCAAGGTGTCCGGAGTGCGTACACGGGGTGCCGCCGGGCGCCGTGCCCGGCGGCCGGGCGTTGCCGGCGCCCGCGGTCAGGCGCTGCCGGTGCCGGGGGTACGTTCCTGCGACTGGGCCTCCGCGCGGGCGAGGGCCGCGTCGACCGCGGCGTCCTCCTTGGCCTTGTTGGGGCCGCCCTGGCTCTTGACGATCGTCACGACGAGGCCGATGAAGAAGGCGGCCATCACCACGGGAGGTACGAGCGCGGATACGTAGTCCATGGCGTCCAGCGTAGCTATCCGACGGCCAGCTTCTCCGGCGGGGGCGCCGGGCGGCGGCGCGGCGGGAACACCTCGGACGGCTTGGGCATCGGCCTGCCGGGCGCGGGGCGCTGGGGCGGGCCCGGTTTCCGGGGCGGCTTCGCCGGTTCGGCCGGTTCTTTGCCGGACTCCTTGTCTGGCTCCTTGCCGGGTTTCCCGTCGGGCTTCCTGTCGGGCTCCTTGGGCCCTGCCGGTTCGTCGGACCCGGAGTTCGAATCCGAGCCGGAGTCCGACTCGGAACCGGAGCCGCCGTTCGCGTCGGCGCCGGTGTCGGCGTTGACGGAGCCGGCGGAGAGGCCGCCGGGGAGCGCGCGGAGCCTGACACGGGGCTCGGGGGCCGCCGCGGCGGCGGGCCCGACGGGGGCGGCGGCGGTGACGCGGGCGGCGAGACGGGCCCGTACGGACCGCTCGGCCAGCGCCTGGCAGCGGCCGAGCAGGGCCGCGGCGGCCGGGTTGCCGCGCAGGGCGCGCAGCGCCGCGAGATCGTCGGGCAGCGGGACATAACCGGCGGCCAGGGCCTCCCGGAGCAGTTCCAGATAGCCGGTGAGGGACCCGGGGAGCGCCTGCCGGTACCGGACGAGGTCGGCCATCAGGAAGTCCCGCAGCCGTCCGGCCTCACGTACCGCCTCGTCCACGGACTCGGCGAGCCGGAGACAGGCCCGTACGTCCTCGTTCGGCAGCGGGACGGGATGAAGGGCGACGGCAAGGGCACGTCGGAGCACACGCAGCTCCTCCGCACCGAACGCCATGCCGCCGCGGGATCCGTATGGCGTGGGCATGCGGCGACACTACGCGCCAAAAGGACAAAATCCGCTTAACACCTCCCCTCGGGCGCGGCCCACCCGCCGAACGGGGGACCGGGCGGGCGGCGCGCGGAGGCCCGGCGCCACGGTGCGGCGCCGGGCCCGGCCGGACGGGGCGCGGGGCCCGCGCCCGGCTACATGCGGGAGACGTTCCGTTCGTAGACCAGGCGCAGGCCGATCAAGGTCAGCCAGGGCTCGTGTTCGTCGATCACGGAGGCCTCGCCGAGGACCATCGGGGCCAGGCCGCCCGTCGCGAGGACCGTGACCTCGCCCGGGTCCTCCGCCAGCTCGCGGGCCATCCGCCGCACCACGCCGTCGACCTGTCCCGCGAAGCCGTACAGGATGCCCGACTGCATCGCCTCGACCGTGTTCTTGCCGATCACACTGCGCGGCCTGGCGATCTCGATCTTGCGGAGCTGGGCGCCCCTGATACCGAGCGCCTCGACCGAGATCTCGATGCCCGGGGCGATCACACCGCCCGCGTACTCGCCCCGCGCGCTCACCGCGTCGAAGGTCGTCGCCGTACCGAAGTCGACGACGATCGCCGGGCCCCCGTACAGCTCGACCGCCGCGACCGCGTTGATGATGCGGTCCGCGCCGACCTCCTTGGGGTTGTCCACCAGGATCGGTACGCCTGTCTTGATACCCGGCTCCACGAGGACCGCCGGGACATCTCCGTAGTAGCGGCGGGTCACCTCACGCAGCTCGTGCAGCACGGACGGCACCGTCGAGCAGATCGCGATGCCCTCGATCCCGTCGCCCAGCTCCTCGCCGAGCAGCGGGTGCATGCCCATCAGACCCTGGAGCAGTACGGCGAGTTCGTCGGCCGTGCGGCGCGCGTCCGTGGAGATGCGCCAGTGCTCGACGATCTCCTCGCCGTCGAACAGACCGAGCACGGTATGGGTGTTGCCGACGTCGATCGTCAGGAGCATCAGGCGCCGGCCTCTCGCAGGTCGAGGCCGATGTCCAGGATCGGGGAGGAGTGGGTGAGCGCGCCGACCGCGAGGAAGTCGACGCCCGTCTCGGCGTAGGCCCGCGCGTTGTCGAGGGAGAGCCGCCCGGAGGACTCCAGGAGGGCGCGGCCCCCGACGACGCCGACCGCCTCGGCGGTCTCCTCGGGGGTGAAGTTGTCCAGGAGGATCAGATCGGCGCCCGCGTCCAGGACCTCACGCACCTGGTCGAGGGTGTCGGCCTCGACCTCGATCGGTACGTCGGGGAAGTGGTTCCGTACGGCCTTGAACGCCTCGGCGACCCCGCCCGCCGCGACCACGTGGTTGTCCTTGACCAGGGCCGCGTCGGACAGCGACATCCGGTGGTTGACACCGCCGCCGCACCGCACCGCGTACTTCTCCAGCGCGCGCAGCCCCGGCGTGGTCTTGCGGGTGTCACGGACCTTGGCCCCGGTGCCTTCGAGCGCGTCCGCCCATGCCCGGGTGGCGGTCGCGATACCGGACAGCCGGCACAGGAGATTGAGCGCGCTGCGTTCGGCGGTGAGCAGATCGCGGACGCGTGTGGTGACGCTGAGCAGCTTCTGTCCGGCCTCGACGCGGTCGCCGTCCACGGCATGCCGCTCCACGGCGAGCTCCTCCGTACAGACGACGGACAGGACGGCCTCGGCGATGTGCAGTCCGGCGACCGTGCCGCTCTGGCGCGCGGTGAAGTCGGCGGTGGCGACGGCGTCCTCGGGGACGGTCGCGACGGTCGTCACGTCCACGCCGTGGTCGAGATCCTCCTCGATGGCCACATGCGCGATGTCCTCGACCTGTACGGGGTCGAGGCCGGCGTCGGCGAGCAACTGGGCGAGGGCGGGGTCGAGGCCGCATTCCAGGTCGAAGGCCTCGTCGGCGGAGCAGCCGCAGCCGTCGCCGCAGCCGCCAGTGGCGGCGGCCGGGGCGCCGATCTGGATCAGCGGTACGTCCACGGGCTCGGGGCGTGGACTGTCTTCGGGCGTGCTCACGGTGTATGGCTCCCTGGGGGCGTCGGCGGGATGTGGGGTGC
>NZ_LATD01000052.1 GCF_000981895.1 Streptomyces odonnellii
CCCCCCCCGCGCTGCTCCACCCCCGCGCGGCCGGGGTCACCCCCCTGGGTCCGGTCGCAGCGAGTGACCGCAGACCGAGGGCGGTTCAGGTGCCGAACGTCTCGCGGGCGGTCTTCGCGCTGTGGTGCCGCTTACTCATCGCCTGCCAGTTCGCCGGGTCGAAGCCGCGCGGCCCGAGCGGACCGAGGCCGTCGACGTGGTCGACCTCCGTCGCAAGGTCACGCTGGAGCGGGGGAAGCGGGGCGCACTGCTCGCACTCGCAGTACGGATGGTCTTCGAGGTAGCGGGCACTGGCGTCACGCCACCTGCGGTCATAGCCGCGGGCGTGGGTGGATGGCCGGGCGGCCCTGGCCTGAGCTTGGCAGGGGGGACACCTTCCCGCGTCCGTCAGGGTCGGGCACCCGGGAGTCGGGCAGACCTGCTTGGCCTTGCGTGTAGCCATGATCAGATGACATCGAGGGTGTCCGGTGTGACGATCACTGCCCGGACGCCGATCTTCTGGCCCATGGTGTCCCAGTACGAACCCTGTCCCGGTTGGTCCACGCCGAGGACGTGGCGCTGCACCTCCGCCTGATCGATGACAAGGACGAACGGCGTCTCGGTGGCGTCACCGACGTGAGACATCGGCAGTTCGAGGACCTGGATGCGGGCCATGATGCGTCTCCAACGGGTACGGCGGGCATGGGAAGGCCCGGCCGCACGGGGTGCTGGCCGGGCCGGTTGAGCAGTGGGTCAGAAGTCGGGACAGAGGTGCTTGCGCACGACATCGACGATCTTGCCGCCGGTCTCAGGGGTGGCGATGTCCGGGAGTCGCGTGTTGACGGTGAAGCGGTCAAGCGCCTGCTGTGACAGCTTCTCCCTGTCGTCCGGGCTCGACTTGATGCTGCTGCACTGGTTGAGCCCGCGACTCACAGCCTGGTCGTCTTTGCCGGGCTTGATGATGCGCGGGTCAATGGCTGTCAGCGCATCGAGGAAGGCCGCGCGCGTCGTGGCGTTGGGCTCGGGAGGAAGGCCAGCCGCCTCGCGGGCCGCGGCCTTGTCCTCCGCGCTGAGAGTCGCGGGAGCGCTGGCGGCGGCCTTGGCCGAGGGCTCGGGTTCGGTGCCGCATGCAGTGAGTGTGGCGAGCAGTAACGCGGCGACAGCGGCCGTGGTGGTGCGGGTGCGCATGAGTCCCCCCAGGACTGTGAGATGAGGGGGACATCGTGCCGCGTGTGGGGGCGACGTGTCTGTATGGTGACGAGACTGTGACACGCGGGCGGGTACAAGTTTCCGGTGCCCTTTCGCCTGGCTATGGCGTCGGAGGCGTGGGAGGGGCGAGTTCCTTGAGCTTTTCCTGGTACTTGTCCTCGATCTCTCTGCGTTTCTCGTTGTAGACCTCATCGACGAGACGCTGATAGGCCGTGTCGTCGACGTTCTCGCAGGCCGCGGGGAACTCGGCGTCGTCCCCTTGCTTCATGGCTTCGTCGAGGTTCTTCGCCAGGCCGGCCTTGCAGGCGGCGGGGTCTGCGGGTTCGTCGCTGCTGGCCCATGTGCCCACCACGGTGATCGCGGTGCCCAGGACGAGTATGGCGAGCAGCTCGCCGGTAAAGCGGGTGGCTCGGGTGCGCATGGTCCCCCCTGGGACGGTAGATGAGGGGGACATCGTGTCGCGCGCGTGGCTGGTGCGTCCGGTTGGTGACGGAGTCGTGACACCGAGCCCCCCGACTGCTGCGCTCGTCGGGGGTAGTTGTGGGTATCGACTGTTGTGGGGGTGGGGAAGGTGACGAAGTTCAGCCCGCGTTGGAAGTGGCACGCTGGGGTGGCCGTGGGATGCGGCGCGGTGGGGATCCTGCCGCCCTGGCTGCTTGGCTGGATCGGCGGAGACGGTATCCCGTGGAGCGTTGCCGTCCTGACGGCTGCCTTCTTCTCGGTGGTGATGTTCGTGTTCGACTTGGGCCGTGACGCGTGGGTTTGGGCGAGGGAGCGTCGGCGGTCTCGGGTCGAGTAGGTTGCTGGCCGTATGGCGAAGGCCTCGACGCGGTGAGCGTTCCGGGGCCTTTGTGGTGTCTGCTGTCAGGCTGGTTGTGGGCACAGCTCTGCACGGAGATCGTTACACGGCTCTGACCTGCGCGTCAAGGGGCGTTGGATCGGGTGGCGTTGGGCGATGAGCGCTGTGACGGCGGCGCTGGCGTAGTAGGGGTGCCGCTCGGTGCCGCCGGCCTTCTTGAGTCGGCCGCGGCGGACGAGTTGGCGGACCCCGCCGAGGCCGATGCCGAGGGCGTCAGCGGTCTGTTGGGCGGTGAGGTGGCCGGGCGGTACGTACATGCCCCCATGGTCGCGTACGAGTTACGAGTACGGAGAGGGCATTACCGTAACCGGCGCAACCCTGCAATTCGCCCCTCACGGTCATTCCGTGGCCACTACCCTCCAAGGACTCAAATCCCAAGGGGGGACCGTGGACCTTACAGAGGTCGAGAAGGCCATTGAGACCGGGAACGGATATGCGGCTGTCTCAGTGAAGACGCTGCGGAACGCGTTCGGGGCGCAGCGCGCCAAGAAGATCGTCGTACAGCAGATCTCTGCTGGGCTGCGGGCCGCAGGGCTTGGGCACATACCGTTCGAGATTCCGAAGCGGCAGGACAGGACGGTGTTGGTGTACCGGCTGGATGGGTCGTCCGCTTCGGCTCTGCTTGCGCTGGTGGAGGCCGCGCACGGCGATGGGGAGCAGGCAAACGGCTCGGCGTGGCTCCTGTCCAGCATGCTGCCAGCGCTCAACAACAAGTCGTAGCCGAGCACGCGACGGACAGCGGCCCCGCCGCGGTGTTCGCGGCGGGGCCGGGTCCTAAGCAGCGTCCGAGGACCTCGTGGAACCAACACCTAGGCTGACGGCCGCTCGGCATCGTGCGCTGACCGGGACGTTCAAGGTTCCTCCAAGGTTCCACGCAAGACCCGTCGTTCACGTTTTTACCAGCGGCCAGATGGGTCGCCGTTGTTCGGAGGACGAAGGGAACACACAGTGAAGACGAGCTTGAAGGGGAGGGCTGCGGTTGCTCTTGCGGGGGCGGCCGTCGCCATAGGGTCTGCCATCGCTCCTGCCGGTGCGGCCCCGGCAGCATCGTGCTACGCGGTGGCTAACACCCCCACGTACAAGTCCCCGAGTGTGACGGCATACGGCTACTTTTCGTGCTCTCCCTGGGCTGATGCGGACGTCACGGTAACCCTCACAAGGGACGGTGCCGAGGTGGCGGAGTCCTCGAATTCGGGTGCCGCACCACAAATTGCTGCGACGGCTAAGGCCAACAACCAGAGTGGCAACCAGGAGTGGTGCACCGTCGTTGACGGTGACTACTACGACAACGGCCGGAGCTATCCGCTGTATGCACGAACGTGTGAATCCGCTGCGTGGTAGCTGGGCGGTCTCGATGTGCGGGTGAGCCCCACCGATGGGGGCGGTGGGGCTCGAACCTTTTGTGATCAGGGGCAGGGAAAGTGGCTGGGTGGGTAGTGGCCGCCGCAGGGGGCACAGTAGCGGGTGCGGAAGTCGATGCCGAGTGCCTGGCAGAGGCGGCGGATCATGTGCTCTCCACCCGCTCTCCGGTCTGCTCTCCGCCGCTCTCCGGCTGCTCTCCGTCTGGAGAATCGGCGGGCTGACCTGCGTCTCCACCTGTGGAGAGGGGTTGGTCTCCGTCGCGGGGGAGGAGAGGGGCGAGGTCGGAGAGGCGGACGCCGGAGCGGCCTTCGACGGTGCCGATGCGGAGGCTGCGGGTGATGGGGATGCGCAGCTCGCGAAGGACGCCGCGGAGGGCCGCGTCGTCGTGCCCGTGCATGAAGTCGAGCTGGCGCATCGCGGGGTACAACTCGGCGAGGTGGATGCCGGGGCGCTGGCCGATGCGCTGGACAAGCCAGCGGGCGAAGACCGCGCGGGGATCCGGCGGAGGGGTGTCCACCACGGTGGACACCCCTCCGCCGGGGGTCTCGGTGTCAGCGAAACCCTCCTCGGGCTGGTCGTCGGGGAGTTCGCGGTAGCCGATGGCCCAGGCCCCGGTGACCCAGGCGACCGTCCCGGCGGCGACCGCGTAGGTGGTGTAGTCGGAGACGAGGATGAAGTAGCCGCCGGCGCCGAGGAGGGCGAGCCGCTTGAGCGGGGCCCGCGGGTCCAGCTCGGGCTTGGCGCCCTTCGAGGCGTCGTCGGGGAGGTCCCGGTACTTCGGGGACGTGACCCAGGCCGTGATCCGCTCGTACAGGATCACGCTCCCCTCGCCCAGCGGCCGGGCGAGGGGTTCCAGGGGCAGCCTCACCGGCCGACGCCGGTCTGCGTGATGGTGGTGCCGACGGTGCCGCCCACTTGCTGGACGGTGCCGAAGAGGTCCGCGACGATCCCGCCCGCGCTGCCGGCGAGGAGCGCGACGGCGATGGCGGTGGTGATGACGACCTTCTTCTCGGCGTCCTTGTAGACGTTGTTCTTCCACTTCACGACGATGATCGTGCACATGATGATGCCGACGATGAGTGCTCCCATGGCGCCGCCGTTGACGTCGAGGGCGGGCGCGATCTGGGGCTGGGCGGCCATGGTGTGCCGGGCGGCGGTGTCGATGGCGGCGGTCAGGTTGTCAGACATGCGGGGCCTTTCAGAAGCCGAGAAGCTTGGCGATGGTGACGGCGGACGCGGCGTAGATCGCCCAGGTGGCGAGGCGGGCGCGTATGACCGGCGGGGTGAGGAGCGCGAGAGCGCGTATGACCAGGTAGGCGGTCAGGCCCCAGCCGAGGGCGTAGGCGAGCACGGTGGTACTCCGTGGGATGTGCCAGGTCATACCGCCCGCGCGTCAGACCGAGAGGCCCGGGCGCGGGCGGTATGACGGGTCAGGTGCCCGGCTCGGCGGGCGGCGGGGTCTCGGTGTGACCGGGCTGGTCGGGGCCGGTGTGACCGTGGACGGCGGGGTCGTACGGGGCGACCTGGCAAGCGATGATCTGCGGCTCGACTCCGGGCGGGTAGACCTTGGCGGACCAGGCGTTGCGGTACGTACCGGCGACGAGTGATACCGCGTGCTTGACCGCCATCGAGGCGGTCATACCGTCGCCGTCGCCGGTCATACCCGCGCTCATGATCACGGCCAGGTCGTCATACAGCTCGGCGTCGACCTTGACGGACAGGCCCTTCCCGGGCAGCGGAGGCGTACTCACCAGGACACCCCCTCGGCGGCGCCGCGGAGCGCGGTGCAGACCTCGGCGGTGGTGTGTCCCGGCTCGCGCTCCCACCGCTCGACCGACTGCTCACCGAGGTGGGCGCCGAGGGCGTCCCACGCCCGGAGCGTTGTCTCCTCGGCGGCCGGGTCGATGCCGGGCTTCGTGAAGCCGGCCGTCCGGTCGATGATGGCGATCACCGGCCGGAGGTAGGGGTCCCAGCCCTCGGCGGCGAGCGTGTCGGCGGCCTGGTGGAGGACGGCGGCAACCCGAGAGGGAGTGACGGACAGCGTCAGCACGATGCCGCCTCCCCGTCCCTGGGGTCCTTCCACGGGGTGTAGGTGACCGGGCTGGCAGCGGTCTCGGACCGGATGCGGGCCGCATCATCAACGAACCCGAGGTCGGGGTAAGCGAGGATCGCCAGCAGTTGGCTGCGCACCGCTTGGCTGCGGCGTTCCAGCAGCCGGTGGTAGGCGCGCTCGTCGTGCTGGTGGACGCTCGGCAACGGGAGGTTCAGCGCGTCCGCGATGGCGGCGAGCAGGGGGATCACGGAGTCGGGGATGCCCTGGCCGTGCTTGGGTCCGGTGGTGTCGCTCACTGGTCGTCACCCCCGGCGGCCTTGCGGAGCAGGAGGGAGTACTCGCCGCGGGTGATCGCGCGGTCGACGGGCGGGGCGAACCGGAGGACCTCGGCCTCCAGCTCGTCGGCGGCGTCGCTCATGTAGCCGTGCCGGTCGGTGACCGCGGTGAGGATCATCGCGAGGCGGCGGCCGTCGGTGAACTCGTGGGCCGGGCGCACGGAGGCGAGGCGGGCGGCGATGGCGAGGAGGATCTCGCGGGCCTCGTCGCTGGGCGGGGCCGGGGTGGGGGTGGCGTTCACCGCGCGCCGCCAGCCGGGCGGATCGAGCCGGTGACGCCGGCCTCGGTGGCGCGCACGATGGCGGTACGGCCGCC
>NZ_LATD01000520.1 GCF_000981895.1 Streptomyces odonnellii
TCCCTTGCCCCACGCACCCGCGTCCCCCTCGCCCGCTCCGCCTCACCCCTGCGGGCCGAACTCCTCCGGGGTGCCGGGCCCTGGAGCGGAGTCGCAAGCGCGCTCGTCATCGGCGTGACCATGTATTTCCAGCCAACCGGCTGGCAGGCCCACTGGGTCGACACCACCGATCTTCTGCGTTCCCTCGCGCTGCTGCTCTGCGGCCCCCTGGCCGTCGCCGCCGGGTGCTGGCAGGGCGGCCGGGAGCGGCGGCGCGGCACCGGTGAGCTGTGGGGTTCGGTTCCGCGTACCCGCCTGCGGCAGGTGCTGATGGCCGTGGCGCCCGCCGTGTGCTGGCCGGTCGTCGGGTATCTCGTCGCCGCGGCCGGGTGCCTCCTCGTGGCCTGGCCGTATACGAGCGGGGGCCGGCCGTTCGTCTCGCTGATCGGCGCGGACGCCGTGGCTCTCGGCGCCCTCGGGGTGCTGGGCTTCGTGGCCGGCCGACTGGTTCCCTGGCGGCTGACCGCCCCCGTACTCGCGGCCGTCACCTATGTCGGGCTGGCCATTCCCCTGTACACCGACTCTCCTGCCACCTGGCTGAATCCCGCCATCCAGCACAGTTATCGGTGGGACCGGCCGGTGTGGTGGTTCGGGCCCGCGAGTGCCGTGTGGACGGGCGGTCTCGGCCTCGCCGCGCTCGTCGCGTACGCCGCCCGGCACCGCGCGCTCGCGCTGCTGCCGCTCGCGCTGGCCGTCGCCGCCGCCGTGCCGATCGCACGGACCGGGCACGCGGTCTGGTACCCGGATTCGGAAGCGGCCCGGCTCGTCTGCGACGACGGCACACCGCAGGTGTGTGTGACTGCGGTCGACCGGAAACTGCTGCCCGGCACCTCGGCCGCGCTCGCCGGCCTCAACGCGAAACTGCGCGGCGTCCCCGGAGCACCGGCCCGCTGGATCGACGGACCCTACGGGAGCGACACCCGCCCGGGGGACGTACGGCTGCCGACCCTGGCAGAGCCGACCGTACGCGGCCGGTCCTTCACACACGAGGCGGCCTGGCGACTCCTCGACGACTGTGACCGGACCGCGTCCGACACCCCCGGCCAGGAACGGGCCGATGCCATCGGCCACGCCGTCACCCAATGGCTCGCCCCGCGCCCGGACTTCGGCTCCTCCACACGGCCGGAAGTCACGGTCCATCTCAAGCGGATCCACGCCATGGACACCGAGCAGAGCCGTGCCTATCTCGCCCGCTATCTGGCCGCTGACCACTGCCGCCCGGAAATCGTCCCAGCCCCATGACCACAACGATGACCGCCAAAACGACTCCCCCGGCCCTGTTCACCCTGTACTCCCTCTACGCCCGCTCCCGCATCCTCCCCGCCACCCTCGCCGCACTCGCCTGCACCGCCCTTGCCGCCGCGTGGGCCGCGTACTGGCTCCGGACGCAGCCGCAGTTCGGCCGGAGCCCGAGCGCCCGCGTCCCGGTTGTGGTGCTCGCTCCGCTGCTCGCGGCGGGGGTGATCGGGACCGGGCTGTATACACACAGCGACGAGCTGGACCGTACGGCCGTACGCCCCTGGTGGCCCCGGCGGACTACCCATCTGCTCGTACTGACCGCACTGGCGGCCGCGAGTCTCGCGCTCGCCGTACCCGGCCGTCCCGAGGAGTTCGGGGCCCCGGCGATCGTGCGCAATCTGCTCGGTGCCACCGGGGTCACGGCCGGGGCGGCGGCCCTCCTCGGGGCCCGGCTGAGCTGGCTGCCGATGGCGGTGTACGTGAGCGGCAGCTATCTGTCCGCGCCGCGGACACCGGGCGGCGCGGCGGCCGTCTGGGCGTGGCCCATGCAGCCGGGACCGCAGGCCGCGGCATGGGTGACCGCGCTGGTCGCGTACGCCGGCGGGGCCGCGCTGTACGCGTGGCGGGGTGCGCGGCGGGAGAGCGGGTGAGATCGCGACGGGACAGCCGGTGAGATCGGAGGGAACCGGTTTGGTCCCTTCCGACTCTGAGCGTAAGGATGGCGGCGACGCCGTCCGGGTTCCTTCCGACGCCGTCCGCGTTCCTTCCGACGGAAAGGCCGATATGCCCGCGCCTCCAGCGCCCGTGCCCGACTTCGCTGCCGTCACCCTCGACCGGCGGGACGGGCCGTACGGGGAGGTCGTGCTGCGGCAGCGCGGTGAGCGGCTGGAAATCATCGCCAACGGGTGCTTCCTGATGGACACCTCGGACGGGCGTTCCGAGCGGCTGCTGATCGACGCCGCCCTGGCCGCCCTGCCCGCCCCGCCCGCCGGGAACAGACTGCCGTCCGTCCTCATCGGCGGACTCGGCGTCGGATTCTCGCTGGCACACGCCGCCGCCGACCCGCGCTGGGGCCGCGTCGTGGTCGTCGAGCGCGAGCAGGCCGTCATCGACTGGCACCACGAGGGCCCGCTCTCCCGGATCTCGGCCGCCGCACTGGCCGACCCCCGGGTGGAGATCGTCCGGGCCGACCTGGTCGAGTACGTGCGGACCGCCACGGAACGTTACGACGCGCTCTGCCTGGACATCGACAACGGGCCCGACTGGACCGTCACCGAAGGCAACGGAAACCTGTACTCCGCGGACGGTCTGGCCGCCTGCCGCGCGCGGCTGGAACCCGGCGGTGTGCTCGCCGTATGGTCGGCCCGGCCCTCCGCCGCGTTCGGCGAAGCGTTGCGGAATGCCGGTTTCACCGGGGTACGGGAGGAAGAGATCCAGGTTGCCCGAGGCGTACCCGACGTGGTCCATCTCGGTGTTCGCACTGCGTAGCCGGGAAGCTCCCACTGCCTCTACGCTGCACCACACACACATCGATCCACATCCGCAGCGGGAACGTGGATCGCGGGATCAAGGATCACGGAACGCGTACCAGGGGCGGGCGATGGAGCAGACACACACCAGCCACAACGGAGTGGCGGCCACGCCCGGCGCCCAGCGCCGGGTCCTGGTCGTCGAGGACGACACGACGATCGTCGACGCCATCGCAGCGCGGCTGAGGGCCGAGGGATTCCTGGTCCAGACGGCGGCGGACGGCCCGGCGGCCGTCGACGCGGCCGAGGCCTGGCAGCCGGACCTGATGGTCCTCGACGTCATGCTGCCCGGCTTCGACGGTCTCGAGGTCTGCCGCCGGGTCCAGGCGCAGCGCCCCGTGCCGGTGCTGATGCTGACGGCGCGCGACGACGAGACCGACATGCTGGTCGGTCTCGGGGTCGGCGCCGACGACTACATGACCAAGCCGTTCTCCATGCGGGAGCTGGCGGCACGGGTGCATGTGCTGCTGCGCCGGGTGGAGCGCGCGGCGCTCGCCGCGGTGACTCCGCGCAGCGGCATCCTGCGCCTCGGCGAGCTGGAGATCGATCACGCGCAGCGCCGGGTGCGGGTGCGCAGTGAGGACGTCCATCTCACGCCGACGGAGTTCGATCTGCTGGTCTGCCTGGCGAACACCCCGCGCGCGGTGCTCTCCCGGGAGCAGCTCCTCGCCGAGGTGTGGGACTGGGCGGACGCCTCCGGGACCCGTACGGTCGACAGCCACATCAAGGCGCTGCGCCGCAAGATCGGCGCCGAGCGCATCCGTACGGTGCACGGGGTCGGGTACGCGCTGGAGACCCCCGCGCCATGAGCCCGCCGGCGTCCGGCAGCTCCGGCGGCACCGGCAGACCGGGCTCCGCCGGACCAGATACCGGCGGACAGAACACGGGCGGACACAGCGCCGACGGACCCGGCACCGGCCGGCGAAGCACGGGCGGGCACGGCACGGGCGGACGCGGCGTCGGCGGGCACAGCGCCGGCGGACACAGCGCCGGCGGCTCCGGCGCGGAGGTCACCGCCGCCCCCGAGGGCACCGGTCTGCGCCCGTTCTCCATCAAGGCCAAGCTCGGCACCCTCGTCGTCGTCTCCGTCTTCATCACCACCGGCCTGCTGATGGTCGCCCTGCGCACCGAGACCGAGCTGCGCTTCATCACGGTCTTCTCGGTGATCGCCACGCTGCTGATCACGCAGTTCGTGGCCCATGGCCTGACCGCGCCCCTCGACGAGATGAACACCGTCGCCAAGGGCATCTCCCACGGCGACTACACCCGCCGGGTCAGCGGCGCCGACCGCAAGGACGAGCTGGGCGACCTGGCCTCCACCATCAACCGCATGGCCGACGACCTGGAGGCCGAGGACCGGCACCGCAAAGAGCTGATCGCCAATGTCTCGCACGAGCTGCGCACCCCCATCGCGGCCCTGCGCGCCGTGCTGGAGAACGTCGTCGACGGGGTGTCCGCCGCCGATCCCGAGACGATGCGCACGGCTCTGCGCCAGACGGAGCGGCTCGGCAGGCTGACCGAGACCCTGCTCGACCTGTCCCGGCTGGACAACGGCGTCGTACCGCTCAGGGCACAGCGCTTCGAGGTGTGGCCGTATCTCTCCGGGGTGCTCAAGGAGGCCAATCTGGCCGCTTCGCGGCGCGCGATGGGTTCCGGCTCCAGCAGTCACACCCGTACGGACGTGCATCTGCATCTCGATGTGTCGCCGCCCGAACTCACCGCGCACGCCGACGCGGAGCGGCTCCACCAGGTCGTCGCCAACCTCATCGACAACGCCGTCAAACACAGTCCGCCGCACGGCCGGGTCACCGTACGCGCACGGCGCGGCACCGGGCCCGAGTCGCTGGAGCTGGAGGTCCAGGACGAGGGCCCGGGGATCCCCGAGCAGGAGCGGCACCGGGTCTTCGAACGGTTCAACCGGGGTACGGCGCCCTCCCCGCACGGCCCCGGCAGCGACGGCGGTACGGGGCTCGGCCTGGCGATCGCGCGCTGGGCGGTGGATCTGCACGGCGGCCGGATAGGAGTGGCCGAATCGGCTCGCGGCTGCCTGATACGCGTCACTCTTCCGGGAACACCCCGAACGCACGATTGACGTAGGCTTCGAACTGCGAGGCCCTGAGAAGTGCCGGGGTACGCGAGGGGCACGACGTGGTGACCGCGGAAGCACGAGGTGAGGTCCGAAGTCCGGTCTTCACCGGGGTGTTGTATGCCCTGCCACCATGGAACCCCGCTTGTTTCCCGCCATTTCATACGCCGAAACCCGCCGTCGGATGTGATGTGCACGACGATGGCACGCCCGGCCTGCACCTGAAGGCCTGGTAGGCGTAGCCTTGATTCCCGCTGTCCATCACCTTGTGAAGCGGAAGAGGGCGGTTCACGCCGTGTCGTCTCAGTCCCCCAGTAACGCGAGCATCTCGACCGACGAAGACGGGCAGGGCAAGAACCCTGCGGCCGCCTTCGGAGCCAACGAATGGCTCGTCGACGAGATCTACCAGCAGTACCTCCAGGACCCGAATTCGGTCGACCGTGCCTGGTGGGACTTCTTCGCCGACTACAAGCCGGGCACTCCCGGCACGGCGGCCGAGCCCACCAAGAGCACCGTGACCGCAGCCGCGGGGGCTGCGGTGACCACGACCCAGGCCGCCCCGGCCCCGGCCGCCCAGGCTCCGGCCCGGCCCGCGCAGGCCGCCGCCGCGCCCGCCGCTCCGGCGAGGCCCGCGGCCCCTGTCCAGGCCGCGCCGCCCGTGGCTCCGCCCGCGCCCGCCGCCGTCCCCGCTCCCGCGCCCGTAC
>NZ_LATD01000521.1 GCF_000981895.1 Streptomyces odonnellii
GTCCTCCCGTACCGCCGGTGCCCCCGCCCGTACCGGCGCCCACGCCCAGCCCGACGCCACCGCCACCGCCACCGCCTGTGGACTACCAGCTCAACCGGCTCTCGTACGACCTCCTGGGTGACGGCACCGGGCCGGAGGTGCGGCTCGTCGGCAGCAGTTGGCTGTGGCAGCGCTCCAGATTGGCCATAGGCGGCACCCGGTACGGAGACGGCGTGACCGTGCACGCGTCGTCGTCGGTCACCATCGACCTCAACCGGAGCTGTGTCACCTACGCGGCCGTGGTCGGCGTGGACGATCTGACGCACGGCCTCGGCGCCGTGCGCTTCTCGCTGTACGGGGACGAAGGGCGCCTCTGGCGCTCGCCGGTGCTGCGCGGCGGGGACCCGGCGGTACCCATGCGAGTGGGGATCGAAGGGCGGAAGACGATCCGGCTGGTGGTCGAACCGCACCGCCCGTTCGACCGGGTGGCACTCGCCGACTGGGCCCAGTCCCGGATCAGTTGCCGGTGATCGAGCCCGTCCGGCGCTTGAGAACACAGCACAGCTAGCGGGCACTCTGCTCAGCCGGCCTGTCCGGCAGGTCCGGCCGGCCTGGCAGGTCCAGCACGGCCGCCGCCTGCTCCAGCGTGAGCGACAGGCCCGCCGCGCGCTCCGCCTCGTACCCCCGCGCCCCCAGGACCGCGCGGGCGTGCGCCTCGGTACGTTCCGCCTCGGCGCGCTCCGGTACGGAACGGACGCTGCCGGACCGCCAGGTGCCCGCGGCGGACAGGAGCCTTACGGCGAGTCCCGGTTCGCCCGCGAGCACCAGGACCGGCACCGCCATCTCGGCGATCTGGGCGACGAAGAGATCCGACAGGCGGCTCTCCTTCGCCGCCCGGAGCACGGCCGCCAGGGAACGCGCCGCCGCCACCGGGCCCTTCTCCTCGTGCATGGCGATCCGCGCGTCCAGCGCGTCGATGCCGATGGTGAAGTGCGGCGGCGGCGTGCCGTACTCCCCGGCCGCGCGAGCCGTGTCCAGCAGCGCTCTGGCCTGCTCGTACTCGCCACGGTCCAGGGCGAGGACCGCGCGCATGAAGTGGACGAAGGCGCGGGTGTCCTGGACGTCGTAGCGCTCGGCGTCGGCGGACGCGGCGTCGAGGCCCTTCGCGGCGGCGTCGGCGTCACCGGCGCGGTACGCCAGCTCGGCCAGGCGGGCGAGCAGGAACGGCGCCTCGGCGTGCGCCCCGACCTCGCGGGCGAACCGCAGCGCTTCCTCGTACGCGTCGCGCGCCTCCTCGTACCGCCCGCGCGCCATCCGGGCCTCACCGGTGGCGCTCGCGACCTGGGCGAGCATCCAGCGGTCGCCGACGCGCCGGGTCAGCTCGCGCAGCTCGGCCAGGTCCTCGTCGACACCCGTCATGCCCCCGGAGAGATCGACGGACATGTGCGCACGCCCCATCACCATCACGCCGACCTCCCAGTCGCCCCCGTGCACCCGGCAGTTGGCGATGGCGTCGTCCATGGCGGCGCGGATGTCGACGGTCTCCTCGCTGAAAAAGGCGAGCATGCACCAGAGCAGTCCGGGGAGGCGCGCGGACTGCGGTCCCGGCCGGGCGAAGACCTCCAGCATCCGGCGGATCCGGCCGCGGAAGAGCGGATCCGTACGGACCTGCTCGGTCTGGCCGCTCTCACTGGTGAAGAAGAGCCACATCACCTGGCTCTGCATCCGGGGCCAGTACAACGGGTCGGCGGGGCCCGTCTCGTCCGGCCCCAGCGCCAGGGCGTGTTCCGTCCAGGCCAAGCCCTCGGTGCGGTAGTTGCGCAGCCACCAGAACCAGCTCATGGCGAGGACCAGCCGCAGCGCCGACTCCTCGTCGCGCCCCGCGACGGAGCGGTGGAGGGCCGCGCGGATGTTGTCGAGTTCGGTCTCCAGACGGCGGATCCAGGGGAGTTGCTGCCCGGAGCGGAGCAGCGGATCGGCCTGCTCGGCGAGGCCGGTGAAGTACGCGATGTGCGCGCGCTCGGCGGCGGCCCTGACGGCCGGTGCCTCGGCGGCGCGTTCGGCGGCGTATTCGTGGATGGTCTCCAGCAGGCGGTACCGCATCCCGCCGCCGGGGGCGGGCGCGGCGACGACGAGGGACTTGTCCACAAGTGCGCCCAGCACATCGGGAACGTCGGCACCACGAACACCGGGAGCGAGCGGTCTGGGGGTGTCCGGGCCGGGGGTGTCCGGGCCGGACACCCCCAGAC
>NZ_LATD01000522.1 GCF_000981895.1 Streptomyces odonnellii
GGCGCGAGGTGCTGGTGGCGGGGGCGGTGATCAATGTGGCGGTGTGCGGGGTGCTGCTGGCGGTGCCGGTGATCCGGTGTCTGCGGCGGGTGGAGTAGGGGCGGGTGGAGTTGGCGTGGGTCGAGTTGGGGTGGGCGGACCTGCGGCGGCGCATGGCCCGATCCTAGCGAATGCTGTCCTTCGGGCCACTCGTGAGGAGTGTTCCGTCCATCGATCCTGTCTGACGTGACACAGTCAACCGAACTTCCCGCCCAGGACGACGCGGGCCGCACCCCGGCCGCCGCCGGCACTTCCCGTACCACGGGAGCACCTCGTACCCCCGGGCGTATCCACCGCGCGTGGTTCGTCGCCGTTGTCACCTTTGTGACGATCATCGGCGCCGCGGCCTTCGCCTCGCTCCCCGGCCTGCTGATCGACCCGCTGCACCAGGAGTTCGAGTGGTCGCGCGGCACGATCGGCTTCGCGGTCTCGGTCAATCTGGCGCTGTACGGGCTGACGGCGCCGTTCGCCGCGGCGCTGATGGACCGGTTCGGCATTCGCCGGGTGGTGGCCGTCGCGCTGACGGTCATCGCCGCCGGATCCGTGCTGACGGTGTGGATGACCGCGGCCTGGCAACTGGTGCTGTACTGGGGGATTCTGGTCGGTCTGGGCAGCGGTTCGATGGCGCTGGCCTTCGCGGCGACGGTGACCAACCGCTGGTTCGTGGCGCGGCGCGGGCTGGTCACGGGGATACTCACCGCGGCGGGCGCGTCCGGGCAGTTGGTCTTTCTGCCGCTGCTGTCCTGGCTGGTGGAGCACCATGGCTGGCGGCCGGCCGCGGTGACGGTCGCGCTGGCGGCGCTGGCGGTGGTCCCGTTCGTCTGGCTGCTGCTGCGGGACCACCCGGCGGACGTGGGGCTGCCGGCGTACGGGGCGACGGAGTTCGTACCGAAGCCCGCGCCGGTGACCGGTGCGGCGCGGAGGGCGGTCTCGGTGCTGCTGTCGGCCGCGCGTACGGGGCCGTTCTGGCTGCTGGCCGGTACGTTCGCGATCTGCGGTGCGTCCACGAACGGCCTGGTCAAGACCCACTTCGTACCGGCCGCGCATGACCACGGCATGCCGATCACGGCGGCGGCCTCGCTGCTGGCGGTGATCGGGGTGTTCGACGTGGTGGGGACGGTCGCGTCGGGCTGGTTCACGGACCGCTTCGAGGCGCGGCGCCTGCTGGCGGTGTACTACGCGCTGCGCGGGATCTCGCTGCTGTTCCTGCCGATGCTGCTGGCCCCGTCGGTGCACCCGCCGATGCTCTTCTTCATCGTCTTCTACGGCCTGGACTGGGTGGCGACGGTGCCCCCGACGATCGCCCTGTGCCGCGAGCACTACGGCGAGGACAGCGCGATCGTCTTCGGCTGGGTCCTCGCGTCCCACCAGGTGGGCGCGGCGGTGATCGCCTTCGCGGGAGGTCTGGCCCGCGACGTCTTCGGCTCGTACGACATGGTCTGGTACGCCTCGGGCGCACTCTGCGCGGCGGCGGCACTGATGGCCCTGATAATCCGCCGCCCGCCGGCACCGAAGGCGCTGGGGGTGCTGGCCTGACGGGGGCCCGCGAGCGTCGGCCGGGCGCGCGTCGGCCGGGCCACCGCGCGAGGGCCCGCTCCGGCGGAGCGCCGTCCCCGCCGTCAGCCCGCTCGGTCGAGTGGCTCGAAGGCGACGTTCAGCCGCAGCCGGAGCGCGGCGGCGAAGCGCTCAAGCAGAGGCAGGGTGGGCATCGTTCCCCCTGCCTCGAACCGCGCCACAGCGGGCTGGCGCAATCCCGCCGCTTCGGCGAGCTGGGCCTGTGTCATCCCGAGTGCCTCGCGGCGCTCCCGCACGGCACGCCCGAGTTCGTACCGGATCCGCGTCGCCTCGTACGCTTCCCGCGCCTCCGGGTGAGCCAGAGTCTCTTCCCTCAGCTCGGCCCACTTCTTCTGGCCGTTCATCACGTCACCTCTCATCGACTGTGTGCGCCTGTTCGATACAGCGGCGCACTGCCATGCGTCTCCCGCTCGCGATCCAGTAGGTGATGCGCAGGGCCTCACCGCCGAGGTGGAAGCGGAGTTCTCGCAGCTTTCCGTCCAACTGCTTCGTGTACGGCTCGCCGGGCGGCGCACCGTGCGTGACCAGCAGATCAATGGAGACCCTGGGTTCACTCGATCGGGACGCGCTCGGGGAGTCGGTCAGCGGGTCAGGGCCTTGGCTATGCGGTGGGCGTCTCGGGAGAGTTCTCGGAGCATGCCGCTGATGGGGTTCGTGAAGCCGGTGAAGTAGAGGCCCGGGGCCTGGGGTGGGGTGTGGCTGTCT
>NZ_LATD01000523.1 GCF_000981895.1 Streptomyces odonnellii
GGCTGGTCAGGGGGCTTCGGAGGGGTTCTGGGGCGGGACCGTGGGATGGGTGCCGTCGTCCGGGTTCCAGTCCAGCAGGCGCACCTTCGCCACGGTTTGCACATGGCGACGCATCGCGGCCGCGGCCGCCTTGCCGCGACCGGCCTCGATCGCTTCGAGGATGGCCCGGTGCTGTGCCAGTGACCGCTTGGGGCGGCCGGGCTGGCGCAGGGACTCGGTACGGCTCTCGGCGATCTGCCCGGCGATCGAGCGCATGAACTCCGCCAGCAGCCCGCTGTGCGCGGCGGCGGTGACCGCCGCGTGGAAGAGCCGGTCGCCCTCCGTTCCGTACCCGCCCGCCTCGATCTCGTCCGTCATCTGGTGCAACGCGTCGTACAGCGCGGCGAGATCCTCTTCCGTGCGCCGCTCGGCGGCGAGTTCGGCGAGCTTGGTCTCCAGCGCCTCACGCGCCTCCAGCACCTCGGGGAGCAGACGCTTGCGCTCCACCAGCCGCTCGACCGGCTCCGGATCGAGGCCGTTCCTCGCCAGATAGGTGCCGCCGCCGTGCCGTACCTCGACCAGGCCCTGGACCTCCAGGACGACTATCGCCTGCTTGACGGAGGCCCGGCTGACCCCGAGGCGCTGCGCCAGCTCCCGTTCGGCCGGCAGCCGGTCACCGGCGCCGAGGTTCCCCTCGATGACATAGCCGCGCAGCCGGTCGAGGACCTGTTCGTACAGCCGCGGCCGGGTCATCGGCCGCAGTGCGTCGGACATCCGGACCCACCATCCCTGCCCTCTTGGGCCTTTGGGCTCTGAGTGCGTCAGCGTACAGCGTGGTCCAGTGGCTGAGCCAATTCGTGTCCGGTCCCTTGACGGTCGCGGCGGCCGACGGCCAATGTGGTTCAGCCACTTGGCCACTGAGCCACTGAGCCACTGGGCCAGTCATCCAGTTGTCACGGCTGGTCAGTTCTTCCGCGTACCAGGGACCCAGGGACGGGAGCCCCGCCATGTCCGCCGAACTCATATCGATCCTTGTCCTGGTGGCGGTCTTCGTGATCGCCACCACCCGCTCCATCAATATGGGCGCGCTCGCCTTCGCCGCGGCCTTCGGCGTCGGTGAGCTGGTCGCCGGCCTCGACGCGGACGGTATCTTCGCCGGCTTTCCCGGTGATCTCTTCGTGGTGCTCGTCGGTGTCACCTGTCTCTTCGCCATCGCCCGCGCCAACGGCACCACGGACTGGCTGGTCCACGCGGCGATCCGGCTGGTCCGCGGCCGGATCGCGCTGATCCCCTGGGTGATGTTCGCGGTCACCGGCGCGCTGACCGCGATCGGGGCCGTCTCCCCGGCCGCCGTCGCGATCGTGGCGCCGATCGCACTCAGCTTCGCCGCCCAGTACGGGATCAGCCCGCTGCTGATGGGCGCGATGGTCGTTCATGGTGCGCAGGGTGGCGGGTTCTCGCCGATCAGCATCTACGGTTCGATCGTCAACGGCATCGTGGAGCGCGAGAAGCTGCCGGGCAGCGAACTCACCCTGTTCCTGGTGTCGTTGGCGGCCAACCTGGTCATCGCCGCGATCGTCTTCGTACTGCTGGGCGGGCTCAGGCTCACCGGCGGACGGACCGGCGGTGCGGACCGGCCCGGCAAGAAGCCCGGCGAGAAACCCGGCCGGACGGACCGGGCCGCTGACCCGGCCGCTGACCGGGCGGGCGCGCCGGAGCATGTCCGCCTCACCCCCGCCCGTACCGCCACCCTCGCCGCCCTGGTCGCGCTCGTTGTCGCCGTCCTCGGTTTCGACCTGGACGCCGGGCTCTCCGCCATCACCCTCGCCGTCCTGCTCAGCGCCTGCTGGCCGGAGACCAGCCGCCGGGCCGTCGGCGCCATCGCGTGGCCCACCGTGCTGCTCATCTGCGGAGTCCTCACCTACGTCGGCGTCCTGGAGGAGATGGGCACCATCGACTACGCGGGCAACGCCGTCGGCGACATCGGCATCCCGCTGCTCGCCGCCGTCCTGCTCTGCTACATCGGCGCGGTCATCTCGGCCTTCGCCTCCTCCGTCGGCATCATGGGCGCGCTGATCCCGCTCGCCGTACCGTTCCTCGCCCAGGGCGAGATCGGCGCGGTCGGCATGGTCGCGGCGCTCGCGGTCTCCGCGACCGTCGTCGACGTCAGCCCCTTCTCGACCAACGGCGCCCTGGTGCTGGCGGCGGCGCCCGATGTCGACCGCGAGCGTTTCTTCCGGCAGTTGATGGTGTACGGAGGGATCGTGGTGGCGGTGGTACCCGCTGCCGTCTGGCTCGTCCTGGTCGTGCCAGGCTCCGTCTGACCGGTCAGACTCGTCGACAGCAAGGAGAACGACGCGTGTCCCCTCTCTTCCCGGCCCTCGCCGCGCGCGCGGCGCGGCCCGCCCTGCGGTTCGGCGACCGTACGCTCACCCATGCCGAACTGGCCGACGCGGCAGGCGCGTTGGCCGTCCGGATCAGCGGTGCGCGGCGGATCGCCGTCTGGGCCACGCCCACCCTCGGCACGGCCGTGGGCGTCGTGGCAGCGCTGCTGGCCGGGATCCCCGCCGTACCGGTCAATCCCCGGAGCGGCGAGCGCGAACTGGCGCACATCGTCAACGACAGCGCCCCCTCGCTCGTCGTCGCGGAACCGGGAGTCGTACTCCCTCCGGCGCTCGCCGTCCTCGACCGTGTGGACGCCATCGGCGCACCGGGCGGGGCGCCCGCCGGACCGTTCCCCGAGCACGCGCCGGAGTCGCCCGCGCTGATCGTCTACACCTCGGGCACCACCGGCCCGCCGAAGGGCGCGGTCCTGCCGCGCCGGGCCCTCACCGCCACCCTGGACGCGCTGGAGGACGCCTGGCAGTGGACCGCCGACGACGTCCTCGTCCAGGCTCTGCCCCTTTTCCATGTGCACGGGCTGATCCTGGGCATCCTCGGGCCGCTGCGGCGCGGCGGATCGGTGCGCCATCTCGGCCGGTTCGACACCGAAGGCGTCACCCGCGAACTCTCCTCGGGAGCCACGATGCTGTTCGGCGTACCGACCATGTACCACCGTATCGCCGAGGCACTCCCCGGCGATCCCGCGCTCGCCAAGGCCCTGTCGGGGGCACGGCTGCTGGTGTCCGGATCCGCCGCGCTGCCCGTCCACGACCATCAGCGGATCACCGCGGCGACCGGCCGCCGTGTCATCGAGCGATACGGCATGACCGAGACCCTGATGAACACCAGTGTGCGCGCCGACGGCGAGCCGCGCGCCGGGACGGTCGGGGTGCCGTTGCGCGGCGTGGAACTGCGGCTGGTCGACGAGTCCGGCGATCCGGTCGAGGCGTACGACGGGGAGACGGTCGGCGAGATCCAGGTCCGCGGCCCGAACCTGTTCACGGAGTATCTGAACCGGCCCGACGCGACCCGGGAGGCCTTTGTCGACGGCTGGTTCCGCACCGGGGACATGGCGATCCGCGACCCCGACGGCTATGTCCGTATCGTCGGCCGCAAGGCCACCGACCTGATCAAGAGCGGTGGTTACAAGATCGGCGCCGGGGAGATCGAGAACGTCCTGCTGGAGCATCCGGGGGTACGGGAGGCCGCCGTGACCGGCGAGCCGGACGCCGACCTGGGCGAGCGGATCGTGGCCTGGATCGTCCCCGCGCGGGCCGAAGCGCCGCCGTCCGCCGAGGAGTTGGCGGACCATGTGGCGGCGCAGCTCGCCGTGCACAAGCGACCGCGCACGGTGCGCTATCTGGATGCCCTGCCCCGCAACGACATGGGGAAGATCATGAAGCGGGCACTCCATGGCTGAGCGGATCACCGCGCGCCAGGCGATCGCCGCTGTCGTCGGCGAGGACGCATCGGTCGGCGGGGATACACCGGCCGGTGAGGGTGCAATGGACGGCGAGGGCGCGCCGGCCGGTGCGGGCGCATTGGCCGGTGCGGGAGGTGCCTTCACCGAACTGCCCGTGCCGGAGGGGGAGTCCGTGCCGGACGGGCCGCTCGGGTGGGAGGGGTACGACGTCGTGCGCGCCCGCGCTCAGGACCGCACCGGCGAGCAGGAGTCCGTCGTCTGCGGCACCGGCCGGATCGGTGCCACCGAAGTGGTGCTGATCTCCTTCGAGTTCGGCTTTCTGGGCGGCTCGCTGGGCGAGCGCACGGGCGATCGGCTGGAGGCCGCGTACTCCCTCGCGCGCGAACGCCGGCTGCCGGTGGTCTCGTTGATCGCCACCGGCGGCAGCAGGATGCAGGAAGGGATGCGCGCGCTGCTCCAACTCCAGCGGGTGGCACGGCAGTCAGCGCTCACCCGCGCGGCCGGGCTGCCCCAGTTCGCGGTGGTGCGCGACCCGACGACCGGCGGTGGCTGGGCCACACTGGGCGCGGGCGCCGATGTCGTACTGGCGCTGCCGGGAGCCCAGATCGGCTTCGCGGGGTCGCGCGTACGGCCGGCCGATGCCGACCCGTACGCCTATACGGCCGAGGCACAGCTCGCCGCGGGGCATATCGACGCGGTGGTGCCCCCGGGCGAGTTGCGCGCCACGGCCGGGCGCTGGCTGACGCTGCTGACAGGCGGCGGCGCGGGCGCACAGGACGCTGTGCCGCCGCCCGCACCGCCGCCTGCCGCCCTTGGCCGCGGAGAGCTGCCGGCCACCGGGTGGGACGCGGTAGTCCGCGCCCGTTCGCCCGAACGGCCGCGTGCCGAGGCGTACTTGGACGCGTACTTCACCGAGCGCGAGGCGATTGTCGGTGACCGCTGCGGCGGTACGGACCCGGGGATGCTGTGCGGGTTCGGCCGTCACGACGGGCGGACCGTCGCGTACGCCGCGCAGTGCGGCACCCCCACCCTCCCGTCGGGCTATCGCACCGCGGCCCGGCTGATCCGCCTCGCCGGCCGGCTGGGCATCCCCGTACTGACCCTGGTGGACACCCCCGGTGCGGCCAACGACGCCGAGGCGGAGCGCAGGGGTGCGGGCGCCGCCATCGCGGACCTCTTCGCGGCCGTGGCCACCGCCCCGGTGCCGCTCACCACCCTGCTGATCGGCGAGGGCGGCTCGGGCGGGGCGCTTGCGCTGTCGGCGCCGGACAACACCTGGGCCACGCCCGACAGTTACTTCTCGGTCATCGCGCCCGAACTGGCCACGGCGATCCTCAAGCGTTCCCCCGACCGGACCCGCGCGACGGCCGACCAGCTCCGGCTGCGCCCCCAGGACCTGGTGTCGCTCGGTGTGGTACGCGGGATCGTGCCGCCGGGATAGGCCACGCTCCGTGGACATGGGCGGGCAGGTCGTGGTGCGTCGCGGGCGGTCGTGACAGGTCGCGGCGGGGATTCTCATGGGGCTCTCACCAGTCGTTCAGACAATATGCTTAGGCTGAGACGCGTGACATACACAACTCCGCCGGGCTGGTATCCGGATCCAGGGCACTCGGGCGACGGCCCCCAGCAGGAACGTTGGTGGGACGGTTCAGCCTGGACCGATGAACTCCGCGCCGCGTCCACCGCGGAGTGGGCACCGCCGACCGCCCCCGCCTTCCCCGGAACGCCCCCGTAC
>NZ_LATD01000524.1 GCF_000981895.1 Streptomyces odonnellii
CCGCCGCGCGGCGGGCCGTGCTGGTGACGCTGCTGGTACTGATCGCCTTTCTGGGCATGTCGCTCGCCCGGGGCGTCCCGGCGGCGTCCGGCGCCGAGCCGCCGCCCCCGGCCTCCGCCACCCGTGAACCGGCCGGTGAGGGTCAGCAGGACACGTCCGAGACCGAACAGACCGCCCCCGGCAGAACGGAACGGGCCGGCGGGCCGCGCTTCCACCCGGTGACCCGCCCCGGTCCGCACGGCCCGGGAGCGACTCCGTACACCCGCCGGTGCGCCCCGGCCCTGCCGCGGCTCCAGCCGGCCTTCCCTCGCTGTGTGGTGCTGCGCTGCTGAGAGTCCCGGCCCGGAGTACGCCATCGCGTACCGCCAAGTGCCCCTGGGACAGCAGCAGTTGATTCAGCCCAACTCACAGTGAGGACACAGCCATGCCCATTGACCCCTTCGCCGCACTGAACGCCATCCTGCGCGCCGAGGCCGCGCGCGCCGACCTCGCCCGTCGCCGGGCCGCGGGCTCGGGAAGCTCCGCGGGCTCGGGGAGTTCGGGAAGTCCGGCGAGTCCGGGAAGTTCGGCGGGCTCGGGAGGGTCCGGAAGTACGGCACGCTCCGCGCGGCCGGCGGACGCGGAGCGGGAGGCCGCGCCCGTGGCCGCCGCGGAGCGCGGAGCCTCGGTACGACGGAAGAGGACGGGCACGCGCCAGTAGCGGCGGCTCGTCGGCCGGCCGTTCCCGCTGGGAGCGGCCGGCCCCCCGGATCGGACGCCCGTCACCTGTCGGCGTACGAAGGCGCACCAAGGCGTAAGAACGCGTAAGACGGCCTACGACGGCGTACGACTGCGGTGATATGGCCGCAATCGAACGGCGTGCGGCGCCCCGGCCATGGTTCCGGGGCGCCGCGTGGATCTCGTTCCGCCGCGGTACGGTCCGGCCGCCGCCGGGCGTCAGCGCACCGGGGCGCCGGGGCCCAGCGGAATGCCCGTAGCCCACCAGACCAGGAACAGCGCGGTCCACGCCAGCGTCATGGCGACCGCCAGCGGCAGGGTGTACGAGGCGAGCGTGCCGATCCCGGCGTTCTTGCGGTACCGCTGGAGGAAGCCCAGCGCCATGATGAAGTACGGACTCATCGGGGTGATCGCCGTCGACCCCGAGTCCGCGATCCGGAACAGCGCCTGGGTCGTCTCGGCGGGCACGCTGACGAGCATCAGCATCGGCACCAGTACGGGCGCCGCCAGCGCCCACATCGCGGAGCCGCTGGTGACCATCACGTTGACCAGCGTCAGCAGCACCAGGATCAGCAGGAACACCAGCACGATCGGCATACCGCTCTGCTCCAGGGCCTCCGCCGCCCTGACGGCGAGTACGTCGCCTATGTGCGTCCAGTCGAAGTACGCCAGGAACTGGGCGATCGCGAAGAACAGCACCAGCACCGGCGCCATCTGCTTGACGCCCTCGCCCATCAGCCTCGGTACGTCGCCGGGCGTGCGGATCGAGCCCGAGCGGTACCCGTACACCATGCCGGTCAGACCGAACACCACGGCGACGATCGCCGCGATGCCGTCCAGGAACGGCGAGTCGACGATGCTGCCGCCCTCGCCGCGCAGCGGTGACCCCTGCGGCACCATCACCGCGACCAGCACCACGAGCACGGCCACCAGGGCCACGACCGCCGCGCGCAGCGCCGAGCGCTCCCGCGCGCTGAGGGTGAGGGCGCCGAGGTCTTCGAGGTCGGCGTCCGGGTCGGCGTCGAGATCGGGCCGCCGGCTGAGCACGAACTTCGTCACCAGGGTGATGACGGCCGCGAGGAGCAGCGACGAGGCGATGTTGAAGAACCAGTTGCTCAGCGGCGACACATAGGCGGCGTCCCCGCCGACGATCCGCGCGGCGGCGGTGGTGATGCCCGCGAAGATGGCGTCGTTGGGAGTGGGGATCGGGCTCGCGTCGTACCCGGAGGCGATGGCCGTATAGGCGACGACGATGCCGAGGACCGGGGAGCGGCCCACCGCGCGGAAGGCCAGACCGCCGAGCGGTACGAGGATGATGTACGCGGCGGCCGAGGCGACATGGGCCACGGTGCCCGCGAAGGCGACCGCGAACACCACCCAGGACGCGGGCACCCGCGAGACGCTTACCCGCATCAGCGCCGCGAGGAAACCGGTGCGTTCGGCCACGGCCACGCCCATGATGACGACCACGATGGTGGCCATGGGCGGGAAGGAGGCGAAGTTCTCGATCATCGTCGAGACCGCCATGGCCAGCCCGTCACCGCTGAGCAGATTCTCCACCGCGACGGTCTTGTGGTCACTGGGCGAGACGACCGACACATCGGCCGCGGCCAGGATCGCGCTGACCACGGCGAGGACCGCGGACAGGATCCAGAACAGCCAGAACGGGTGCGGCAGCGCGTTCCCGGCCCGTTCGACGACGGCCATCGCGCGGACGATGCGCGGCAGCGGGGTCCCGTCGCCGGGTGGTGCGGGTCTGCCGGGTGGGGCGGGGGTCGATGTGGTCATGGGAGCGGCTCCTTGC
>NZ_LATD01000525.1 GCF_000981895.1 Streptomyces odonnellii
GGCCGGCGGCGTTGAGCCGCTTGTTGTAGGCCGATTGCTGGGGCAGGCAGCGGAAGAGGTGTCCCAGCCGGGCGTGCGCGAAGCGGATCCAGTGCCGGGCGGAGGGAAAGCCCAGCAGGACCTGGGCAACCGCCAGGCACAGCAGTTCGGCGTCCGTCAGTTTCGGAGGTCGCCCGATCCGGCGACAAGGCGCCACATGGTCGTCGATGAACACGTACAGTGCCGCCAGAAGGGCGTCCAGGTTTGTCGTCACACACGAACCAACGGGCGCCCTTCGCCATAGTCGCGGCCAGCACAGACATCGGACTCATTCATCTAGCAGTGACAGCTTCCCGGATTGCCCACCCGAGGGGAGGGGGAAGGCTCCTCCGGTACGCACAGCGCACACCGCGCCCTCCACCGCTCATACGCGGTGCCCGTACGGCAAACGAGCGCGTTTCCACCCGATTCCAGCGCTATTCGAGTGAACGCGGACAGGAGCGGCCATGCCCGCAGCCTCCGAGTCGTCTACCGAGCAGCTACAAAGAACGTCCAATAGCTCCGGAACGTTGCAAACATCACATACATCAAAAACCGGTAAAACTACTCACCAGCCGGTAAAAGCCCCCGACCCGCTCGACCTGCTCGACCCGCCCTGCCTGTCACGCCCGCACAGCCCACAGGTGATCCAGTGAAACCGCTGATTGGTCGCATTCCCGTCCTGGACGTACTCCCGCTCGTCGACTGCGGCAGACGCCCCGCGAAGGCGGTGAGCGGTGAGTCCTTCCAGGTCACCGCGACCGTCTTCCGCGAGGGCCATGACGCCGTCGCGGCCAATGTCGTCCTCATGGACCCCAGTGGGCGCCCGGGCCCCTGGACCCCCATGCGTGAGCTCGCCCCCGGCACCGACCGGTGGGGCGCCGAGGTCACCCCCACCGAGGAGGGCCGCTGGACCTACACCGTCGAGGCGTGGAGCGACCCGGTCACCACCTGGCGCCACGCGGCCCGGATCAAGATCCCCGCGGCTGCCGACGAGCACGACATCGCCCTGGTCCTCGCCGAGGGCGCGGAGCTGTACGAGAGGGCCGCCGCCGGAGTGCCGAAGCGCGAGGGCCGGGAGGCGGTGCTCGCCGCCGTCGACGCCCTGCGCGACGAGTCGCTCTCCGCCGCCGACCGGCTGGCCGCGGCGCTCGCCCCGGCGGCGGACGCCGCCCTCGCCCGCCATCCGCTGCGCGAGCTGGTCACCGCCTCACGCCCGGCGCCCCTGCTGGTCGAACGCAAACGGGCGCTGTACGGCTCGTGGTACGAGCTGTTCCCGCGCTCCGAGGGCGCCGTCGTCAAAAAGGGCGAGCCGCCCGTCAGCGGTACATTCCGCACGGCCGCCGAGCGGCTGCCCGCGGTCGCCGCGATGGGCTTCGATGTCGTGTACCTGCCGCCGATCCACCCCATCGGCACCACCTTCCGCAAGGGCCGCAACAACTCGCTGGACCCCGGCCCGGACGATGTCGGTGTGCCGTGGGCGATCGGCTCCGCGGCCGGCGGCCATGACGCCGTCCATCCCGATCTGGGCACCATGGAGGACTTCGACCACTTCGTGGAGACGGCCCGTACGCTCCGGATGGAGATCGCGCTCGACTTCGCCCTCCAGTGCTCCCCGGACCACCCCTGGGTCACCAAGCACCCCGAGTGGTTCCACCACCGCGCCGACGGCTCCATCGCGTACGCGGAGAACCCCCCGAAGAAGTACCAGGACATCTACCCGATCGCCTTTGACACCGATCTGCGCGGTCTGGTGCGGGAGACCACCCGCGTCCTGCGCCACTGGATGGAGCACGGCGTACGGATCTTCCGCGTGGACAATCCGCACACCAAGCCGGTGGTCTTCTGGGAGAAGGTCATCGCCAACATCAACCGCACCGACCCCGATGTGATCTTCCTGGCCGAGGCGTTCACCCGCCCGGCCATGATGCGTACGCTCGGCGCCGTCGGCTTCCAGCAGTCGTACACGTACTTCACCTGGCGCAACGGCAAGCAGGAGCTGACCGACTACCTCACCGAGCTGGCCTGCGAGACCGCCGCCTTCATGCGGCCGAATTTCTTCGTCAACACGCCTGACATCCTCCATGCCTACCTTCAACAGGGCGGGCGCCCCGCTTTCGAGGTACGGGCCGTGCTCGCAGCGACCATGTCACCGTCGTGGGGTGTCTACGCGGGGTACGAACTCTGCGAGAACACCCCCGCGAAGCCCGGCAGTGAGGAGTACCTTGACTCCGAGAAGTACGAGCTGAGGCCCAGGGACTGGGAGGCGGCCGAGCGGGAGGGCCGCACCATCGCCCCGCTGATCACCCTGCTCAACCGGATCAGACGGCGGCATCCCGCGCTCCAGCAACTGCGCGACATCCATTTCCACCACGCCGACAATGACGCGGTCATCGCGTACAGCAAGCGGGCGGGCACGGACATCGTTCTGGTGGTCGTCAACCTCGACCCTCACCACACCCAGGAGGCGACGGTCTCGTTGGACATGGAACGGCTCGGCCTCGAACGGCATGAGACCGTTCCGGTGCGCGACGAGCTCACCGGCGAGACCTATCACTGGGGCAGCTCCAACTATGTGCGCCTGGAGCCGGGTGTGACACCCGCGCACATCGTGGTGCTGCGACCGTCCCCGCCGATCGGAGGGTCACCCACATCATGATCGTCAATGAGCCCGTCCACGACACGTTCGAGGACACCCCGGTCAAGGACCGCGATCCCGACTGGTTCAAGCGGGCCGTCTTCTACGAGGTCCTGGTGCGTTCGTTCCAGGACAGCAACGGCGACGGCATCGGAGACCTCAAGGGCATCACGGCCAAACTGGACTATCTCCAGTGGCTCGGGGTCGACTGCCTCTGGCTGCCGCCGTTCTTCAAGTCGCCCCTGCGCGACGGCGGCTACGACGTGTCCGACTACACGTCGGTGCTCCCCGAGTTCGGCGATCTGGCCGACTTCGTGGAGTTCGTCGACGCCGCGCACCAGCGCGGAATGCGCGTGATCATCGACTTTGTCATGAACCACACGAGCGATCAGCACGAGTGGTTCCAGGAGTCCCGGAAGGACCCCGAAGGCCCGTACGGCGACTACTACGTCTGGGCCGACGACGACAAGCAGTTCCAGGACGCCCGGATCATCTTCGTCGACACGGAGACCTCCAACTGGACCTTCGATCCGGTGCGCAAGCAGTACTACTGGCACCGCTTCTTCTCCCACCAGCCCGATCTCAACTACGAGAACCCGGCGGTGCAGGAGGAGATCATCTCCGCGCTGCGGTTCTGGCTGGACCTGGGCATCGACGGCTTCCGGCTCGACGCCGTGCCGTATCTGTACCAGCAGGAGAACACCAACTGCGAGAACCTCCCGGCCACCCACGCCTTCCTCAAGCGGGTGCGCAAGGAGATCGACGCCAACTACCCGGACACGGTGATCCTCGCCGAGGCCAACCAGTGGCCCGAGGATGTCGTCGACTACTTCGGGGACTACACCCTGGGCGGCGACGAATGCCATATGGCGTTCCACTTCCCGGTGATGCCGCGCATCTTCATGGCCGTACGGCGCGAGTCCCGCTACCCGGTCTCGGAAATCCTGGCGAAGACCCCGGCGATCCCGACCAACTGCCAGTGGGGCATCTTCCTGCGCAACCATGACGAGCTGACCCTCGAAATGGTCACGGACGAAGAGCGCGACTACATGTACGCGGAGTACGCCAAGGATCCGCGGATGCGCGCCAACATCGGCATCCGGCGCCGGCTCGCCCCGCTGCTGGACAACGACCGCAACCAGATCGAGCTGTTCACCGCGCTGCTGCTGTCGCTGCCCGGCTCCCCGATCCTGTACTACGGGGACGAGATCGGGATGGGCGACAACATCTGGCTGGGCGACCGGGACGCGGTCAGAACGCCGATGCAGTGGACCCCCGACCGGAACGCGGGCTTCTCCTCCAGCGACCCCGGCCGGCTCTATCTGCCGACGATCATGGACCCGGTCTACGGCTACCAGGTCACCAATGTGGAGGCGGCGATGGCCTCGCCGTCCTCGCTGCTGCACTGGACCCGGCGGATGATCGAGATCCGCAAGCAGAACCCGGCCTTCGGGCTCGGTTCGTACACCGAGCTGCCGTCGTCGAACCCGGCGGTGCTGGCCTTTCTGCGCGAGGCGCCCTCCCCGCAGGGCAACGGTGACGATCTGGTGCTCTGCGTCCACAACTTCTCACGCTTCGCACAGCCCACCGAGCTGGACCTGACGCAGTTCAACGGGCGCCATCCGGTGGAGCTGATCGGCGGCGTGCGCTTTCCCGCCATCGGGGAGTGGCCGTATCTGCTGACGCTCGCGGGCCATGGCTTCTACTGGTTCCGGCTGCGGAAGGACAGCCTGCCGGGCGTCACCTCGTAACACCGCGGCCCGGTACGAGGCTCCCGTGCGAGGCGGTTTCCGCCGCCCCGCACGGGGCACGCTGTCTGTCCATAGGGAATCGAGAATCTGTACGGACAGAATCGAGCCCGTACGGATCATCCTCACCCGACACGTCCCGCACAGCCGGACAGCCATTGCCGCAATCCGGGACACTCTGCGCATCCTGTGGTGTGCCCGGGGAAAGGACGCGATGCCATGTCGAAGGCTGCATCCACCCGGACTACCCCGTGCCTCGTCACCGCCTCGCCCGCTGCCTCATCAGCCGCGTCGTCCGCGCTGTCGCCCGCCGACGCGAGGGCGCTCGTCGGCTCGCTCGCGCCGCTGTTCCATGACTGGCTGCCCCGCCAGCGCTGGTTCGCGGGCAAGGGCCGGCCGGTCACCGGCTTCGTACCGCTGGCGGTCACCGAGCTGCTGCCGATGACCGCGGGGGGTCCGGGGCTGCTGCATCTTCTCGTACGGGTCGAACAGCGCAGCGCGCAGGGTCCGCCGCCGGCGATTCCCGCCTCCACCCCCGCGGGCGCCACGTCCTCGACGGCGTGCGGCACGGCCGCGGGCGGCGACTGCTACCAGCTTCTGCTCGGGGTGCGCAAGGCACTGCCTCCGGCGCTGGCGTCCGCGCTGATCGGCCACTCCGCGCAGGGACCGCTGGCCGGCCGTACCGTCTACGAGGGGCTGCACGATCCGCGGCTGGCCGAGCTGCTGCTGGAGCGGCTGCGGACGCCCGGCGCGCTGGGGCCGCTGCGCTTCGACCGCGCGGGCACCCTGCCCGCGGGGCTGACCGGCCGGCTGCTCGACGCCGAGCAGTCGAACTCGTCCCTGGTGTACGGGGACGCCTTCATCCTGAAGATCCTGCGGCGGGTCTTCCCCGGGCCCCACCCCGATCTGGAACTGCCGCTCGCGCTGGCCGCCGAGGGGTGCGAGCGGGTGCCCGCGCCCGTCGCCTGGTTCGAGGCGGCCGACCCGTCGGGCAGCGGCGAATCGCTCACCCTCGGTGTGCTCCAGCCGTTTCTGCGCGGCTCCCAGGACGGCTGGCAGCTCGCGCTCGGCGCGCTGGCCAGGGGCCGTGACTTCACCAAGGAGGCGCGGGCGCTGGGGCGGGCCACCGCCGAGGTGCACACCGCGCTCGCCGCGGCGCTGCCCACCGTCACCCTGGGGCGGCGGCAGACCGCGCAGCTCGCGGAGGGGATGGCCGAGCGGCTGGAGGCGGCGGCGCAGGCGGTGCCGGTGCTCATGCCGTACGTACCGGGGCTGCGCACCGCTTTCGACGCGCTCGCCGTGCTGGACGAGGCGGGACGCGGCAGACCGGCCCAGCGGGTGCACGGCGATCTGCATCTCGGACAGACCCTGCGGTCGCCGGACGGCCGCTGGTCGGTCATCGACTTCGAGGGCGAGCCGGCCCGGCCGCTGGCCGAGCGCCGCCGCCCGCAGCCGCCGGTCCGCGATGTCGCGGGCATGCTCCGGTCCTTCGACTACGCGGCCCGCTCGCACGAACCCTGGCGCCCGGACTGGGCGGCACGCTGCCGGGCCGCGTACTGCGACGGGTACGCGCTGGCCTCGGGCACCGACCCGCGCGCGGAGCCGGAGCTGCTGCGCGCGTACGAGACGGACAAGGCGGTCTACGAGGTGCTGTACGAGGCCAGGCACCGGCCCGACTGGCTTCCGGTCCCGATGGCCGCTATCCGGCGTCTGGCCGGAGACACCTGAAGCGGCGGTCGGGTACGGCGCGGGGACACCCCGTGACCGCACCCCCGTGACCGGCCACCGGCCCTCGGTACGGGCGGCGGGAGCGGTGCCGTACCGGCAGGGCACCGGCCGGAGCCGCCCGGCCCGCTCCCTGATCCACCCGCCCCGTCCTGACCCGCCTCATCCGCCCGAGCCGCCCGATCCCCTCCCGTCCACCCACCTCTGTCCGTCCCACTCCGTCCACCCGTCCGTCCAGCGCCACACCGCCGCAGCACCGCCGCGTAGGCAGCCCCCGTGACCGCCCGCACGCCGTCCGACCG
>NZ_LATD01000526.1 GCF_000981895.1 Streptomyces odonnellii
GACGGTTGCTGGGCGCCGGGGGTCGGGCGCCGGGGGTAGAGCAGCCTTGTGTCGTCGGGGCCCGGCTCCGTGTCCGGCAGGTGTCAGGCGCGGTCCGGCCCGTCCGCCAGCCCCTCGTCCAGCTCCTGGAGCAGCCTGCGCTTCGGGCGGGCGCCGACCATCGACTTCACCGGTTCGCCCGCGCGGAAGAGGATGAGCGTGGGCATCGCGAGGACGCCGTAGCGGGTGGTGGTCAGCGGGTTGGTGTCCACGTCGAGCTGTACGACCTTGACACGGGCGGCCTCCTCCTCGGCCACGGCGCTCAGAACGGGGGCGAGCTGGCGGCACGGCGGGCACCAGTCGGCGGTGAACTCGACGAGGACCGGGAGGGTGGACCTCAGCACCTCGTCGTCGAAGCCGGCGTCGGTGACGGAGTCGACGCCCGCGGCTCTGGCGCCGGCTGCTTTGGCGCCGGCTGCTCTGGCGTCCACTGCTCTGGCGCCCGTTTCCTTGATCATGTGCGTTCTCCCTCGTTCATGGGGTCTTGTTCCGTGATGTCCTGTGCGGTGGGTACGGTCAGTTCGCAGCGGGGCGGCGGCGCTGTGGCCCTCATGACGTCCGCCCGCGCGGCTTCGGCCTGGGCGAGCTGCGCCCCGACCTGGGCGCGTACCGACTGGAGCTGGTCGATCAGACCGTCCAGTTCGGCGAGCTTGCGCCGGTAGACGGCGAGCGAGGCCGGGCACGAGTCCCCGGCCGGATGCCCGGCACGCAGGCACTCCACGAACGGCCGCGTCTCCTCCAGATCGAACCCGAAGTCCTGAAGGGTCCTGATCTGCCGGAGCAGCCGGAGATCGCTCTCGTCGTACGTGCGGTATCCGTTCACCGCGCGCCGTGCGGGCAGGAGCCCGCGGGACTCGTAGTAGCGCAGAGTCCGGGCGGTGGTTCCGGCCCGCTCCGCCAGCTCACCGATTCGCATGTGGTCGACCGTAATCCTTGACGCCGACGTCAAGGCAAGGGCCGCGGACCTGACGCCGAGTGGGCCGGCCAAAGCCATTGACGGCAACCCGACCCGGCACTACAAGACGTACTGAGAGCGCTCTCAGAGCTTTGGGTTCCGGATCCCGGGATCCTCCTCGGCACGCACCATCCTCACCGGAGGTGTTTCCTTGAGAACGAGCCGCACCAGACACACTCCCCGTACCCCCCTCCTCGCCGCGGCCCTAGCCCTGGCCGTCGCGCTGGCGGGCTTCATCGGGCTGACGGGCGCGGGCACCGCGCAGGGCGCCATTCCGCCCGCCCCCGGCTGGACCGTCCAGTGGAGCGACGACTTCAACGGACCCGACCGGACGCTTCCGTCCACCGCCAACTGGCAGATCGACACCGGTCACGGCTACCCCGGCGGGCCCGGCAACTGGGGCACCGGCGAGATCCAGAACTACACCGCGAGCCCCGACAATCTGAGTCTTGACGGCAACGGCAATCTCCGTATCACCCCGCTCAGGGACGGCGCGGGCAACTGGACCTCGGCCCGTATCGAGACCAGGCGCGCCGACTTCAAGGCCCCGGCGGGCGGCACCCTCCGTATCGAGGGCCGGATCCAGATGCCGAACGTCACCGGGGCGGCGGCCGCCGGCTACTGGCCCGCCTTCTGGGCGCTCGGCTCGCCGTACCGCGGGAACTACTGGAACTGGCCGGGCATCGGCGAGTTCGACATCATGGAGAACGTCAACGGGATCAACTCCGTCTGGGGCGTGCTGCACTGCGGGGTCAGCCCGGGCGGCGCGTGCAACGAGACCACCGGGCTCGGCGCCAACCGCCCCTGCCCCGGGGCCAGTTGCCAGTCGGCGTTCCACACGTACCGGTTCGAGTGGGACCGCTCGGTCGCGCCGAACGAGCTGCGCTGGTACGTGGACGAGCAGCTCTACCACTCCGTACGGCAGGACCGCCTCGACGCGGTCACCTGGGCCAATATGACCGAGCACGCCGGGTACTTCCTGCTGCTCAACGTCGCGGTCGGCGGCGCGTTCCCGGACGCGCTGGGCGGCCCGACCCCGACGGCTGCGACCGTGCCCGGCCGGCCCATGCTCGTCGACTACGTCGCCGTCTGGACCCGTGGCGGCGGCTCGCCCCCGACCGATCCGCCCACGGACCCGCCGCCTTCGGGGTCCTCGACGCTGTACCCGGTGGCGGGCTCCGGCCTCGGCGCCTCCTCCGGCTCCGCCACCACGGCCACGCTCGCCTCGGCGGGCGGCGCCAACTACGACGGCACACCGCACAACCCGCAGGTCTTCACCTCAAGCGGCATCACCCGCGCGTACAACGGCGGATCGACACAGTTCGACCTGTTCGTCGACTCGGGCGCCACTGTCGGCAACGGGCAGCAGCTGCGGGTGAGTTACGACCGTACGGGCGACGGCACATGGGACCGTACGGAGACATACACGTACCACGCGACCGACCCGATCCCCGGCTATGAGCACTACACCCAGGCGAGCGGGCTGAAGTCGGCGACCGGATCGCACGGCGACCTCACCAACGGCAAGGTCCGTATCGAGGTCTGGAACGCCATCGGCAACGGCACCAGCACACTCGGCACCGGCAACCAGTCGGTGATCCGGATCCCGTTCGGCTGATCGCCCCACGGACCGCCTCCCCTCCCCCCACGGACCGGCTCGTACGGACGCAGGTGCATCGGCATCCGTACGAGCCGGTACCGGCAGTTCCGGCGGTTCCGGCGGTTCCGGGCTGTTTCGGCGGTCCCGCTCGTGCGGCCCGTCAGAGCCGTGTGCGGACGAGGCCGATGAGCTTTTCCGCGGTCGGACGGTCGGATTCGTCCGTGACGCTCGTGACCACCTGGAGCGTGCAGGCGCGGTCGTCCACGACGAACTCGGCCATATTGCCGGAGCCGAAACCGATGCCGTCAGGGCTGTCGGCGCCGGAAGCCGGCTGACCGGGCACAGCCGTGCCGGGCGAGCCGATGCTCAAGGTGACGGAGTGGTAGGTGTCGGGGTTCTCCCACAGACACACGCTCTCCCCCACCCCGCCGTCGGGCCGGCCGCCGTCGTTCTTGCCGATGACCGGCGTGATCTCCGCGGGCTTGAGCAGCGTGCACGCGTCGACCTTCCCGGCCGGCGCCGCGGCATCGGGTTCTCTGCTCGCCGAGGGCCTGGAAGCCCGGTCGTCGGGCGTCCGGGTGTCCGTGGCCGTGTCCGAACCACACGCGGCCGCTGTCGGTACCAGCAGGAGCACCAGGCAGGCCGCAGCCAGAGATGAACGCTTCACGGATGATCCTCCAATTCGCCACCCCCGGACCCCGCCGGGACAACGTCAATGACGGCCCCGCCCGAGGCCCGGGTTGCGGCAGCGCGTGCCAGTTACGTGCGGGAACTGTCACCGGACGGCCACCGCTCCACCGCGTCGGCGGGACCGGCGCGACGGGAACATGGACCGGCGCCCCGGCTCCTGTTGGTCACTGTCCGCTCATCGGGAGATCAGCCCGCGGCCATGGCTTGACTCGCGCTTTCAGCCTTGGACGGACGCTCGATCGTCGCTCGTCATCTCGTGTCTGCCCGGCTTGGGGCGCTTCTGACTAGCGTCGTCGTTGTATAAGCCATCGACCCGGGAAGAACCCTTATGTCCATCAGTAGTGACAACCAGTCACAAGAGCCGGCCGGGCAGAGTCGGCGAGGTTTTCTGCGCAACACGGCGCTGGCAGGCGCGGGAACGGCGGTCGTGGGAGTCGGCGCGGCCGCGCTCGGCGCCACGCCCGCGTTCGCCGCGGACGCCGCCAACAGCGGCAAGGCGGGCAGGACCGGCACCTGGAAGCCGGATCCGACCGCCCTCCAGTTCACCCTCGCGGTCATGCCGGACACCCAGTTCCTGTACTGGGGCAGCCAGGACAGCGTCAACCGGACGCCGCAGGAGGAGTCGTTCCGCTACATCATCAACAACAGCGGGAACGCGGCCGGCAACATCGTGTTCATGGCGCACCTCGGTGACATGACACAGGACGCCGACGCGTCGTCGTTCGAGCAGGTCGACAAGGCGTTCGCCGTGCTGGACTCGCACGGTGCCGCGTACAGCGTGCTGGCCGGAAACCACGACGTGACCGGCGACGACAGCCGCGGCGACACGCCGTATCTGCGGACCATGGGCCCGCAGCGGTTCAAGCGCTCGAAGACGTTCGCCGGATCGGACCCGACCGGCTACAACACCGCGCACATCTTCCAGGCCGCCGGCCTCTCATGGCTGGTGCTGGCCCTGGACTGGCGGACCACCGACCAGGGCTTCGCGTGGGCCAACGGTGTCATCAAGGCCCACCCGAAGATGCCGGTGATCCTCACGTCCCACGACATCGTCGCTTCGCCGTACGATGACAACGTTTTCCCATACGAGTCCGGCGACCCGGAGGACAACGCCGTACTGTCCGGTTACGGCCAGACGGTCTGGGACAAGCTGATCAACGACAACGACCAGATCTTCCTGACCCTGAACGGCCACTACTGGCCGCCCGGGCGTACGACCAGGAAGAACGCCGTCGGCAACGACGTGCGCATGCACATCACGAACTACCAGAACCGCTACTTCGGCGGTGGCGGCATGATCCGGCTCTACCACTTCGACCTGGCCCGCGACACGATCGACGTCGAGACGATCAACCCGTGGATCCTGGCCCAGGAGCCGGAATCCCGCTCCGAGCCGGCGGCGGAGCACGCCCGGATCACCGGCCCGGTCGACAACTTCTCGATCCCGATCGACTTCGAGAAGCGGTTCTCCGGCTTCATCCCGGTTCCTGTCCGGCCCGCCCGCCCGGCCGCCAAGGAGCTGGTGAGAGGCACGCTGGCGTACTGGCGCTTCGACGGGCAGGGCGCCCCCGGCACCTCGCTCACCGTGGGCCAGACGATCCGCGATCTGTCCGGCAAGGGCAACGATCTGACGGTGGTGACCGTGCCGGGCACGGCCGCCGACGCGCTGACCTGGTCCGACGACCACCACCCCGACCAGCCCGGGCACGCCAGTCTGAAGTTCGCCGGTGGCAGGAATCCCGTCCACGGCACATATCTGACCACCGGAGCGAAGGCTCCGCTGAACCGCGAGACGTTCTCCGCCGGGTACACGATCGAGACGTTCGTGATGCTGCCGCTGGACTGGGACTCCGGGAAGAACGGCAACGCGTCGATACTCAGCCGCCGGGGTTCGGCCGGGGCGGCCGGCAAGCACGGCAAGAACACCGACCCGAACGAGCCGCTGGCCCAGTTCGCCGTCACGAACAACGGCCGCGAGGCGCAGTTCAACCACTACCCGCTGAACAACACCTACCCGACGACCAACTGGGGTCACGGCATGGTGGAGCTCAAGTGGTGGCACCTGGCGGTGGTCAACGACGGCCGTCTCACAAAGCTGTACGTCGAGGGCGATCCGGTCGTCGACAACCCGAACCGGCTGTCGGTCGGCCTCGCCTCGCTCGGGCTGCCCTGGCTGGTGGGCGGCCATGAGTACGCGGGCGACATCGACGTCGTCTTCCACGGCAATGTCGGTGACATCCGCATCGTGAACCGTCCGCTGTCCATGCACGAGTTCCTGACCGCCAAGTAGGGCGGTCACCGCCGTCCCGTCTCCCGTCCCCGGCCCCGCCCGTCCGCCGGGGACGGGAGACACTCCCGGCCCGCGCGCACCCATTTGCACCGCCCGAGGCATACAGGCGAAAAGGGGGAGGTACCCATCCCTCGCTCGCAACGTCCGTCTTCTTGGCCGGATGACCGTACGCGCTCGTTATGGAGTACGCGATGACCGAAATTGGCGAAACAACCACCTGTCCATTCGATTTCAGCGAAGGCCTGGAATTCGATCCCCTGCTCGCGGAACTCATGTCCAGGAATCCGGTCACCCGGATCCGGCTGCCCTATGGCGACGCGGACGCGTGGCTGGTGACGGGGTTCGAGGGGGTGCGGCAGGTGACCACCGATCACCGGTTCAGCCGGGCGGCGATCACCGGGCGCAACTATCCGCGGCTGACGCCGGAGCCGATCGTCTCGCCGGAGTCGATCAATGTGATCGACCCGCCCCGCTCCACCCGGCTGCGCCAGCTCGCCTCGCAGGCGTTCACCAAGCGGCACGTGGACCGGATGCGGCCCGCGGTCGAGGCCATCGCCAGCCAGCTCCTCGACGAGATGGAGGAGCACGGCGCGCCCGCCGACCTCGTACACCATCTCTCCGACCGGCTCCCCCCGCACACCATCTGCGAGCTGCTCGGCATCGCGCCCGCCGACCGGCCCCGGATGCAGGAGTACGCGCACCAGCTCCTCTCCACCGGACAGAACACGCGGCAGGCCGCGGCCGACGCGAAGTCGGCGCTGCGCGAGTACTTCGGCGGGCTGGTCACCGAGCGGCGGCGCAAGCCGGGGGACGATCTGATCAGCACCCTGGCCGCCGCCAAGGACGGCGACGACGCCTTCGACGACCAGGACCTCGCGGTCATGGCGCTGACCCTCATGCTGAGCGGGCACGACACGGCGACCTGCGAGATCAGCAATATCTCCTACATCCTGCTCGGCCGGCCCGACCTGATGGAGCAGGTACGGAACCGGCCCGCGGAGCTGACGCGGGTGCTGGACGAGCTGCTCCGCTTCATTCCGTTCCGCAAGGGCGTCGGCATTCCCCGTATCGCGACCGAGGACGTGGAGATCGAGGGCGTCACGATCCGCGCGGGCGACTTCGTCCATGTCTCGTATCTGACGGCGAACCGCGATCCGAAGAGGTTCACCGACCCGGATGTCATCGACCCGGACCGTACGCCGACCCCGCACATGACGTTCGGCTGGGGCGGACACCGCTGTATCGCGGCGCCGCTGGCGATGGCGGAGCTGGAGGCGGCGATCGGGGGGCTGGTGAACCGTTTTCCGCGGCTGCGGCTGGCGGTGCCGACGGAGGAGGTGCGCTGGGACACGGAGACGATCCGGCGGTTCCCGGTCGAGCTGCCGGTGAGCTGGTAGAAGGCAAGACGGAGGAGGGCGGGCCGAGGAAGGCTCGTACCAGCGGTCGTACGGTACGGGGTCCCGGGGAACGCATCCGGGGCCCCGCACCGGTACCTGTACGCGTCCCCTCCCCCGTACCTGTGCTCGCCCCC
>NZ_LATD01000527.1 GCF_000981895.1 Streptomyces odonnellii
GGGAGCCGGAGGGGGTTGCGCCGAGGTCCTGGCGGCCGTGGTCCGGGCGGCTCTGCCACGTACCTGTTCACGTGCGCTGAAGCCCAGGTCCTGAAGGGTCAGCCCGGGGAACATGTGCAGGAAGACGCGTTCGTACGCGTAGTTGGGGCAGCGGATCTCGCCGGCCTCGACCCGGCCCACGTAGCGCGCGTCGCAGGCGACCTGTTCGCCGATCTCGCGGGCGGCCCTGCGGACGGCGGCGGCGAACTCCGCGGGTGAGCGCTGTGCGCGCAGCCTGCGGAAGGCGTGGTTGGGAACCGCCCGGGACGACGCCATGTCGAGCCCTCTCCTCCTGCCGGTCACCTCCGGCGGAGCATGAACGTACCGGTTGTGATGGGACGTACACACAGGGTTTATTGACAAAGGGGATATCTCGCCCCTGATCTGCTATGAACTGCCATCCTTTGAGGCGGCGCGGCGCCGTAGCCGTTGACGCCGCGCGGCGTTGAACCCCGTGGAGGCGCTCACGGCGTCTGCGCTCGACGAGGAGGGGTTCCCTTGTTGGAGTCTCAGCACACGACCGGCCAGGAGTGCGGCGCGCGTCCCGAGGACGCGGGGCAGCCCTGCGACCTGGTGACCGTTCCGGCCCGGCAAGGGCTCGAAGCGGTGGACATCCTGCGGCGCGGTTCCGCGCCCGCGGTGGGGCCGGTGCTCCATGACGCGCCCTGCGACACCCTGGGCTTTCTGGTGCCGCCGGGCACGGCGGCGGGCTGGGACATGCCGGGCAGCGCGTGCACGCAGACGCATGGGCAAGGCCCGTGCACGGAGACGGACCCCCCGGTCACGGGCTCGGGCTGGCTGCTGCCCCCCGACACGACGGGCCCGGTCACGGACCCGGCGGTACTGAGGGAGGCCCTGGGCCAGGCGGCACGCCTGATCGAAGCGGTGGACAGATGCCGCTGAGTGTTGCCGTGGTGGACACGTGCCGCTGAGCTTTGCCGCGGTGACACGTACGGCTGAGCCTCGGCCGCCCGGCGAGTGAGCCGAAGGGCGCCGGCCGCTGTCGAAAGGGGCTGTGTTCGATATGCGGCTCCGCCGCGTGGGCGCAGGCCCCGAGGTGCGAGGCGATGGGTACGGCCCGCCGTTGGCGGTGCTGGTTGCGCACGGCGGCCTGGCGAGTGAGCCGAAGGGCGCCGGCCGCTGTCGAAAGGGGCTGTGTTCGATATGCGGCTCCGCCGCGTGGGCGCGCAGGGGAGCGAGGAACGAGCGGACCGAGCACGGTCGACCGTCGACAGGGGCTTGAGGCGCTCGGAGGCGAACCGAGCCCGAATTAAGATGGTGCGATGGCGAGGAGCAGGCGGGGCGCGGCGGCGGAAGCCGTCATCGCTGCCTCCGTCGACCGCGGCCACGCCGAGCTCATACCCGACCGCGAGCGCCCCCGCGCCTGGTCCCTGCTGATCGACGGCGCTCCGCAGTCCCATGTCGACCTCGACGACCCGACGTATCTCTCCTTCGCGTACCAGCGCAGGCTCGGCCATGTCGCCGATCTTGTCGCGCCCGCCGGCCGGCCCCTCCAGGTCGTGCACCTCGGCGGCGGTGCCTTCACGCTCGCGCGCTATGTCGCCGCGACCCGGCCCCGTTCCAGCCAGCAGATCGTCGAGGTGGACGAGGCGCTCGTACGGTTCGTACGTGAGCGGCTGCCGCTGGATCCCGCGGCGCGGATACGGGTCCGCTCGGCCGACGCCCGGGCCGGGCTCGGCAAGGTGCCGGACGGGTGGGCGGATCTGGTGATCGCGGATGTGTTCGGCGGCGCGCGCACGCCCGCGCATCTGACCAGCGCGGAGTTCCTGACGGACGTACGGCGGGTCGTGCGGCCGGGTGGCCGTTATGCCGCGAACCTCGCGGACGGGCCGCCCCTCGCCCATCTCCGCGGCCAGATCGCCACCGCCGCGACCGCCTTCGAGCACCTCGCGCTCGCCGCCGATCCGGCGGTCCTGCGCGGCCGCCGCTTCGGCAACGCGATCCTGCTCGCCTCCGACGACGAACTTCCCGTCGCCGAACTGACCCGCCGCGTGGCCGGCGATCCCCACCCGGGCCGCGTCGAACACGGCCGCGCCCTGCGGGACTTCACCGGCGGAGCCCTACCCGTCACCGACGTGAGTGCCAAACCGTCCCCACTGCCCCCGCCGGACGCGTTCACCGGCTGACACCGGACCGTACTGTGCCCCCCGCCATGACGCAGCCGGGGGCACAATCTCATCGCATCAACGATTACGGCATCGCGTCAACGGTCATCGAATTGGACCATTGGGGGGTGATCGTTCCAGGTGCAGAAGACCGAGACCTCGCGGCCGTCCCGGGTGAACGTCACGCGGATCCAGTACGGCTGGGTCCAGACCTGCATCTGCCAGCCCGCGTCCGGGGTCGCGGAGACCAGTTCGGCGGAGACCGGGCCCATGTCGAAGGCGACCCGGCCGCCGTCGACCGTATAGCTCTTGACCTCGCCGGATGCGGCCGGTTCGGAGGCGGCCGTGCTCGGCTCGGGGGCGTCCTGGGAGGGGTACGGCGCGGGCGGGTGGCTGTCGGTCGCGGTCTCCGCCGGGGTCGGGGCCGTCGTCTCCGCTGTGCGCGGCTTCGCCCTCGGGCCGGGGGCCGCGGACGGGCTCGGGGGCCGCTGTGTCGACGAGACGAGCGGACTGGGCGGCCGTGCCGTCGAGTTGGTCGAGCTGTCCGTGGGGAGCGCGAGCGCCCGCGGCGGGTCGTATGCCGTACCGGTCATGACCGTACGGACGCCCCACCACGAGAGCGTGACCGCCGCCCCGGTGGCGAGCGACCAGGCCATCGCGTGTACGAGTCCTCTGCGCATCCCGGCCATGGTGCCGCACCCGCAACACCCGCGCCACACCTGCCCCGTTGGCCCCGACCGGCCTCCCCGCATCGCCCGGATGGCGTACGGTGCGGCCCATGCCCAGTGTGCTCGTGGTCGAGGACGACCAGTTCGTGCGCTCCGCCCTCATCAGGCACTTGACCGAGGCCTCCCACACCGTACGGAGCGTCGGTACGGCCCTGGAGGCGCTGCGCGAAGTGGCCCATTTCCGCTTCGATGTGGTCATTCTCGATCTTGGCCTGCCTGATCTCGACGGATCCGAGGCGCTGAAGATGCTGCGCGGGATCACCGATGTACCGGTGATCATCGCCACCGCGCGGGACGACGAGGCCGAGATCGTACGGCTGCTCAACGACGGCGCCGACGACTACCTCACCAAACCGTTCTCGGTGGAGCATCTCTCCGCCAGGATGGCGGCCGTGCTGCGCCGCTCGCGCGCCGGCGCCGAGGAGGCCACGCCCTCCAGGGTGATCCGGGTCGGCGGGCTCTCCATCGACCCGCTGCGCCGCCAGGCCGAGCTGGACGGATACCAACTCGACCTGACACGCCGGGAGTTCGACCTGCTGACCTTTCTCGCCGGGCGCCCGGGAGTGGTCGTACCGCGCAAGGAGCTGCTCGCCGAGGTGTGGCAGCAGTCGTACGGCGACGACCAGACCATCGATGTCCATCTCTCCTGGCTGCGCCGCAAGCTGGGGGAGACGGCGGCCAGGCCGCGCTATCTGCACACGCTGCGGGGCGTCGGCGTGAAGCTGGAGCCGCCCGCGCCCGGGGCGCCGCCCCGCCAGGGGCCGCCGGCATGAGATGGGCCCTGGTCAAGGTGGCCGTGGCGGTCACCGTGATGGTCGTCGTGGCGTTCGCCGTACCGCTGGGCCTGGTCATCAAGGAGATGGCCAGGGACCGCGCCTTCACCAACGCCGAACGGCAGGCCGCCGCCATCGGCCCCACCCTCTCCATCACCACCGACCGCGCGGAGCTGGAACGGGCCGTCGCCTCCACCCAGGCCGGTGCGTACGGACGGATGGCGGTGCATGTCAGGGCGGTCGACGATCCGGCCGGCACGGGTACGGATACGGGCAGCGGCACAGGTACGGACACCGGCACCGGCACCGGCACTGGCACTGGCACTGGCACAGGCGCCGGTACAGGCACGGACACGAGCACCGGTACGAGTGCCGGTACGGGCACCGGCACAGGTACGGACACAAGCACCGGCACGGGCACGGGCACAGAAGGCCTGCCGCTGGAGATCGGTACGCGCCGCGCCGCCGAGAAGGACCTCCGCACCGTCCAGCACATCGGCCGCGCCTCCATCGCCGAAGTCCCCGGCGGTTTCGCGCTGCTCCAGCCGACCGCGCTCAGCCAGGCACGCATCGCGATCGTCGAGATCTTCGTCCCCGACGACGAGGTCTCCAACGGTGTCACCACCGCCTGGGTGGTGCTCGCGGGCGTCGGTCTCGCCCTGGTCGTCGGTTCCGTCGCGGTCGCCGACCGGCTCGGGCTGCGGATGGTCGAGCCCGCGCAGCGCCTCGCCCACGCGGCGCACGCGCTGGGTGAGGGCAAGCTCGGCGCGCGCGTCCCGGAGGAGGGGCCGACCGAACTGCGGTCCGCGGCTGTCGCGTTCAACTCGATGGCCGACCAGGTCGTCCAGCTCCTCGCCAACGAGCGGGAACTCGCCGCCGACCTCTCCCACCGGCTGCGCACCCCGCTCACCGTGCTGCGCCTCAACGCCGCCTCGCTGGGGGAGGGGCCGGCCGCCGACCAGACCCGGTCCGCGGTCGCCCAGTTGGAGCGCGAGGTCGACACGATCATCCGTACGGCCCGCGAGGCCAAGCCGCAGACGGTGGCGGCGGGCCCGGCCGGAGGCTGTGACGTCTCCGAAGTCGTACGGGAACGGATGGACTTCTGGTCCGCCCTGGCCGAGGACGAGGGCCGTACGGCACGGGTCGCGGGCATCGGCGGGCCGGTGCGCATCCCGGTGGTCCGTGCCGAACTGGCCGCCGCGCTCGACGCGTTGCTCGGCAATGTCTTCCGCCATACGCCCGAGGGCACGGCCTTTTCGGTCGATGTGCACAACGGCGAGGACGCGGTGATCGTGCTTGTCTCGGACGCCGGCCCGGGCATCGCCGACCCGCGCGCCGCGCTCGCCCGCGGCAACAGCGGCGGACGGGACGGCTCGACCGGCCTCGGCCTGGACATCGTGCGCAGGGTCGCCGAGTCGACGGGCGGGGACGTACGGATCGGCCGCTCGGTCCTGGGCGGTACCGAGGTCCGTATCTGGATAGGCCTGGACGGCTGGCGCTCGCCCGGTGAACCCCGTGGCCACCGTCTGCGCCGCCGCAAACGTGGAGCCGCGGCGGGGGTCTGAGAAGGTCCGAGGAGGCGTCCCGATCGTGTTCCGGTCGCCGGGCCGGACCTTTAATCGGCTCCGATGCGTGCCTTAAGCGTGCCCTAAGAACCGCGACCTCTGTCCCGTACGGCCCATTTGTCCGTACCGTGGCGGCTACTGTCGAACCGGCAGTCGGACAGACCCGGTGAACCAGGTGAACCAAGAGGGCCGCCCCCCACCGGCCTCCCCCGCGC
>NZ_LATD01000528.1 GCF_000981895.1 Streptomyces odonnellii
CCCCTGGCACTTCGGGCGCCTCCGGCACCGGCCCCGCCCCCGGCACCCGCGGCACCAACCCGGTGGCCGCCGCCCCGGCCGGAGCGCGGACCGCGGCCGATGTGCTCACCCCCGAGGTGGTCGCCCGGCTCACGCACGGTGTCACCGGCTCCGGCCGTACCGCGAGCCACGCCCCCTTCACCGGGCAGAAGCTGGCCGACCTGCCCGAGTCCACCCCCGAGGACGTCGCCGCCGCCTTCGATCGGGCCCGTACCGCCCAGCCCGGCTGGGCGGCCGTCCCCGCGCGCCGGCGGGCCGCCGTCCTGCTCCGCTTCCACGATCTCGTCCTGGCCCGCCAGGCCGAGATCCTCGATTTGATCCAGCTCGAAACCGGCAAGGCCCGGTCGCACGCCCACGAAGAACTCCAGGGCGTCGCCGTCGCCGCCCGCCACTACGGGCGCACGGCCCCCTCGTATCTGCGGCCGAAGCGCCACACAGGCGCCGTACCCGCCCTCACCAAGGTCACCGAGCTGCGCCAGCCGCGCGGGGTCATCGGCCAGATCTCGCCCTGGAACTACCCGTTCGAGCTGTCCGTCAGCGACGCCCTGCCCGCGCTGGCCGCCGGCAACGCCGTGGTGCTGAAGCCCGACACCCAGACCGCCCTCACCGCGCTCTGGGGCCGTGACCTGCTGATCGAGGCGGGGCTGCCGCCCGAGGTCCTCCATGTGGTCCTCGGCGAGGGCCCGGTGATCGGCCCCGAGATCGTCCGGCACGCCGACTACGTGTCCTTCACCGGCTCGACCCGTACCGGCCGCGAGGTCGCGAAGGGCGCGGCGGACCGGCTCGTCGGCGTCTCGCTCGAACTGGGCGGCAAGAACGCCATGCTGGTCCTCAAGGACGCCGAGGTGGAGAAGGCGGCCGCGGGCGCGGTGCGCGCCTGTTTCTCCTCCGCCGGGCAACTGTGCGTCTCCATCGAGCGGTTGTACGTCCACGAGTCGGTGGCCGACGCCTTCCTGGCGCGGTTCGCCGCCCGTACGAAGGCGATGCGGCTCGGCAACTCCCTCGCGTACGGCGCGGACATGGGCTCCCTTGCGGGCGAACGCCAGTTCGCCACGGTCGTACGTCATGTGGATGAGGCCGTCGCCAAGGGCGCCACGGTCCTCGCGGGCGGCACCGCGCGCCCCGACATCGGACCGTATTTCTACGAGCCGACCGTCCTCGAAGGCGTCGAGGCGCCGATGGCGGTGTGTACGGAGGAGACCTTCGGGCCGGTCGTGTCCGTCTACCGGTTCGGCGACGAGGACGAGGTGATCCGCCTCGCCAACGCCACACCGTACGGCCTCAACGCCAGCGTCTGGACCAGGGACGCCGCCCGTGGCCGCGCGGTGGCGGCCCGGCTGCGGGCGGGCACGGTCAATATCAACGAGGGGTACGCGGCGGCGTACGGCAGCGCGCGGTCGCCGATGGGCGGCATGAAGGACTCCGGGCTGGGGCGGCGGCACGGCGCCGAGGGCATCCTCAAGTACACCGAGGCCCAGACCGTCGCGCAGCAGCGGCTGCTGCCCATGGCGCCGTCCTTCGGGATGGACGACGAGAAGTACGCGGCCCTGATGAGCCGCGGTCTGCGGGCGATGAAGGCTCTGCGGCTGCGGTAGTTCCCGACGAGGAGAGCGAGCGCGCCAGTGGCACAGGACGACGCCCGGGACGGCGACGGCTTCGACGGCACCTCCGACTCCGGCGATGCCTGCGACTCCGACCGCAACCACGACCACGACCACGACGACTTCGACTTCGACTACGACGTGATCGTCGTCGGCTCCGGCTTCGGCGGCTCGGTCTCCGCGCTGCGGCTGACCGAGAAGGGCTATCGCGTCGGTGTCCTGGAAGCCGGCCGCCGCTTCACCTCCGACACCCTCCCCAAGAACTCCTGGGACATCAGGAACTACCTCTGGGCCCCGGCCCTCGGCCTCTACGGCATCCAGCGCGTCCATCTGCTCGGGCATGTGATGGTGCTGGCGGGCGCCGGGGTCGGCGGCGGCTCGCTCAACTACGCCAACACGCTGTACGTACCGCCCGCCGCGTTCTTCGAGGACCCCCAGTGGGCCGCCATCACCGACTGGGAGCGGGAGTTGAGGCCGTACTACGACCAGGCGCGCCGGATGCTCGGCGTACGGCTCAACCCGACCACGACCCCCTCCGACGTCCATCTCAGGGCGGCGGCGGAGGCGATGGGTGTCGGTGACAGCTTCCACCCGGCGCCGGTCGGGGTGTTCTTCGGGGACGGCGAGGACGCCGACGGAACCTCAAAAGCGCGGCCGGGGGCGTCCGTCGACGATCCGTACTTCGGCGGCGCCGGCCCCTCGCGCCGCGCCTGCACCGAGTGCGGCGAGTGCATGACGGGCTGCCGGCACGGCGCGAAGAACACCCTCACCGAGAACTACCTCCATCTCGCCGAGCGCGCCGGAGCGGTCATCCGCCCGATGACCTCGGTGACCGCCGTGGAGGAGGATCCGGCCGGCGGCCACCGCGTCACCACCGTCCCCACCGACGCCCGCCGCTGGGGCCGCGGGCAGCGGCGCCCGACCGTCCTGCGCGCCCGCCACGTGGTGCTCGCGGCCGGCACGTACGGTACGCAGACCCTGCTGCACACCATGCGCGACCGGGGGTTGCTGCCGCGGATCCCGGCGAGGCTCGGCGAGCTGACCCGTACCAACTCCGAGGCCCTGGTGGGCGCGCAGACCGACGACCGGCGCTACCGCAGGCGGTACGGCGCCGCCGCCAGGGCCGACTTCACCCGGGGCGTCGCCATCACCTCCTCGGTCCACCCCGACTCCTCGACCCATATCGAACCGGTCCGCTACGGCAGGGGCTCGAACGCGATGGGCGCGCTGTCCATCCTCCAAGTTCCGCTGAGCGACCGGCGGATACGGGCCTGGCTCGCGAACGCGGCCAGGCATCCCGTACAGCTCCTCCGCTCGCTCTCCAACCGCTGCTGGTCGGAGCGGACCATCATCGGACTGGTCATGCAGTCGCTGGACAACTCGCTGACGACCCACCGCAGGCCGCGCGGCCCGGGCAAGGGGCTGCTCACCGCGCGCCAGGGGCACGGCGCGCCCAACCCGAAGCAGATACCCGAGGCGACCCGGGCCGCGACGCTCCTCGCCGAGGAGATCAACGGCTTCGCGGGCAGCAATGTCGGCGAACTGATGGGCACCCCGCTGACCGCGCACTTCCTCGGCGGCTGCGTGATCGGGGCATCGGCGGCGGACGGCGTGATCGATCCGTACCACCGGCTGTACGGACACCCCGGAATCTCCGTCGTCGACGGCTCGGCGGTCTCGGCGAACCCGGGCGTCAATCCGTCGCTGACGATCACCGCTCAGGCCGAGCGCGCGATGGCCTTCTGGCCGAACAAGGGCGAGCCGGATCCCCGGCCGGAGCAGGGCGCCGTGTATGTGAGGACCGAGCCGGTGGTACCGAGGTCGCCGGCGGTCCCGGCGGAGGCGTTCGGCGCGCTGAGACTGCCGTTCCTGGGGATACCGGCGGTGCCGCCGAAGGAGCCGGGGGCGCGGGGCGCCTGAGCGGGAGACGTGCGGACGGGAGACACACCGAGGCGCTGCACCCCCCTCCGAGTGCAGCGCCGTCGTGGGGCCCTCCAGATACAGATGTCACTGGTGGGGCCGGTCTTCACGCAAACAAGACCCACGGCACGGGGAGATGGTTGCAGGCGACTTCACGGAATCTTTAAGTGGCCTGCGTCACAAAGGCGCCGCGTCACAGAACGGTGAGGGGCGGGGTGGGGGGAGGACGGAAG
>NZ_LATD01000529.1 GCF_000981895.1 Streptomyces odonnellii
GCCCTGCTACGTGCCCGGCCCTACGCGTCGCCGTCGCCGCCCTGCCCGCCGGATTCGAACTGCGCGGCCTTCACATACTCCGGCTTCGGGTCCAGCGCCGCCGCCAGCCGGAAGTGTCGTTTCGCCAGCTCGGGCCGGCCCGAGCGCTGGAACGTCCGGGCCAGGGCGAAGTGCGCGAACGCGTTGTCCGGCTCGCGCTCCAGGACCAGTTCGAATTCCAGCTCGGCGGGACGCAACTGCGCCGCCGCGAAGAACGCCCGGGCGCGCAGCAGCCGCGCCGCGGTGTTCTCCGGATGGGCGGCGATGACCGAGTCGAGCAGCTTCACGGCCCCGCGCGGATCGCGCGCCGCCAGCAGATGCTCCGCCGCGCGATAGTCGATGATGTGGGTCTCCGGGCTCTCGGGCACGGTCGCATCCTTCCCTGGCTGTGCGCTTTCAACTCCGGGCGCTTTCAAACTCCGGTCCAAGTCCGGCGTTCCGCGCCGCCTTCCAGGCCCTGTCCGGCGGATCTTCGCCAGACAGGACCCGGGCACGCCCGCCGCACGCCACGCGCCCTTGATCAGCGGCCGGCCGCCGCGCGTTCGGCCAGTTTCTCCCAGACCTCGCGCACCTGCGGTTCCAGCCGTTCCAGCGGGCCGTCGTTGTCGATGACGACATCCGCGACCGCTCGCCGCTCCTCGCGGGTCGCCTGCGCGGCCATCCGGTCGCGCGCCTCCGACTCCGCCATCCCCCGCTGCCGTACCAGCCGGTCGAGCTGGGTCTCGGGCGAGGCGTCCACGACCACCACCAGGTCGTACAGCCCCTGCAGACCGTTCTCGACGAGCAGCGGCACATCGTGCACCACGATGGCGTCGGGCCCGGCCGCCGCCTCCAGCTCCGCCGAGCGTGCGCGGACCAGCGGATGCACGATCGCGTTCAGCGCCCGCAGCCGGTTCCGGTCGGCGAAGACGATCCCGCCGAGCTTCGGCCGGTCCAGGCGCCCGTCCCCGGTGAGCACCTCCGGTCCGAACTCGGCGACCACCGCCGCCAGTCCGGGTGTCCCCGGCTCCACCACTTCACGCGCGATTCGGTCGGAATCGATCAGCACCGCACCGTAACCGGTCAGCAGGCGTGAGACTTCACTCTTGCCCGCACCGATCCCACCCGTCAGTCCCAGCCTCAGCATGCGCCCAGCCTAGGGCTTGTCCGCGACGTCCCGCCCGACCGGGACCCCCGCCCGGACGCCGGCCACATCAAGCAGCCGCACAGCAAGCGCCCGG
>NZ_LATD01000053.1 GCF_000981895.1 Streptomyces odonnellii
AGCGGGGGCCGGGGGAGGCGTCCGGACCGGAGCGGGAGTCGGGGCAGGCGGCTGATCCGAAGCCCGGGCCGGATGCCGGGGGTGTCTCCGCGTCGGATGCCGGAGGTGCCTCCGACGCCGTACCCTCCGACGCCATGGCTACCGATGCCATGGCCACCGATGACGCCGTATCCCCCGATGCCGCGATACCCGGCGCCGATGCCGACACATCCGCCGCCGGTGCGGCCGTATCCGCCAGCACCGGCCTGAGCGCGCAGGACCCGATCAGCGGCCACACCCCGACCGGAGGCCCCCGATGACCGACGCCGCCGCCCTCCCCGGCCAGCCGCGCGGCGGGGTGCTGTCCGGCGCGGCGACCGCGCGCGCCGTCAATGTCCTCGCCCCGAACGCCTCCCCGATGACCCTGGACGGCACCAACACCTGGATCGTCTCGGAGCCGGACTCCGAGCGGGCCGTCGTCATCGACCCGGGTCCGCTCGACGACGTACATCTCAAGGCGGTCATCGCCGCCGCCGAGAACGCCGGGAAGCGGATCACGCTGACTCTGCTCACCCATGGGCACCCGGACCACGCGGCCGGCGCGGCGCGCTTCGCCGCCCTGACACGCACCCATGTACGGGCCCTGGACCCGGCGCTGCGGCTGGGGGACGAGGGGCTGGCGGCCGGGGACGTCGTCACCACCGGCGGTCTTGAGCTACGGGTCGTCCCCACCCCCGGCCACACCGCCGACTCGCTCTGCTTCCATCTGCCCGCGGACCGCGCGGTGCTGACCGGCGACACCGTCCTCGGCCGCGGTACGACGCTTGTCGCCCACCCGGACGGCAGGCTCGGCGACTATCTCGACTCACTGCGCCGACTGCGCTCGCTGACGGTCGACGACGGGGTCCGTACGGTGCTGCCGGGGCACGGACCCGTACTGGACGATGCCCAGGGCGCGATCGAGTTCTACCTCGCCCACCGGGCCAGCCGGCTCGCGCAGATCGAGACGGCCGTGGAGAACGGCTACCGTACGCCCGCCGAAGTGGTCGCCCATGTGTACGCGGCCGTGGACCGCTCGCTCTGGCCGGCCGCCGAACTCTCCGTACGGGCGCAGTTGCAGTATCTGCGCGAGCACGGGCTGATCTAGGCGTTATCTATATCTATCCGGCGCTGACCCGGGCGCGGTTCCGGTCAGTTCCTGCGCGACTAAGCGATTACGCGATCGTCGGACCGGGGTCGGACCGGACAGTTTCGGTCGGTCGCAACGCCGAAGGGTCTCCTCCGGCCGGAGGAGACCCTTCGAATCGAGCAGAACTGCCTCTACGTGGCGACTCGGCGCGAGGCGACTCAGCGCGAGCGCTTCGCCAGCCGCTCCACATCCAGCAGGATCACCGCGCGCGCCTCCAGCCGCAGCCACCCCCGCTGCGCGAAGTCGGCGAGCGCCTTGTTGACCGTCTCGCGGGAGGCACCGACAAGCTGGGCCAGCTCTTCCTGCGTCAGGTCGTGGACGACATGGATGCCCTCCTCCGACTGCACACCGAAGCGGCGCGACAGATCGAGGAGCGCGCGCGCCACCCGGCCAGGGACATCGGAGAAGACCAGGTCGGACATCTGGTCATTGGTCTTGCGCAGCCGCCGGGCGACGGCGCGGAGCAGGGCTGTGGCCACCTCCGGGCGCGCGTTCAGCCAGGGCTGGAGATCGCCGTGGCCGAGGCCCAGCAGCTTGACCTCGGTGAGCGCGGTCGCGGTGGCGGTGCGCGGGCCCGGGTCGAAGAGGGACAGCTCACCGATCAGCTCGCCCGGGCCGAGCACGGCCAGCATGTTCTCGCGGCCGTCGGGGGAGGTGCGGTGCAGCTTGACCTTGCCCTCCGTGACCACGTACAGCCGGTCGCCGGGATCGCCCTCGTGGAAGAGCGCGTCACCACGCGCGAGCGTCGCTTCACTCATCGAGGCGCGCAGCTCTGCCGCCTGCTCGTCATCGAGCGCCGCGAAGAGCGGGGCACGCCGCAGAACGTCGTCCACGTGTTCTCTCCTTGTCGACCTGCTCAGGGAACTGTGGTCCCCACCTGCGCGGGAACCGTCGTCCCCATGATGCCGTACGTGCCGCTTCTTCTCGGGTGGCTTGGCATCTCTGGGCCGTACGGCCCTCCGCCGGATTCCGCTTGTCCGAAACCATGCGATCAGTCACAAGTTTGACGTACGTACGTACGTTCAGGTGCCCGCTGTGCCGATTCGGGTGGTGATCGGCCATGGCCGGGGCGGATGTCAGTGCGGGGCTTTAGGCTGGCCGAGTGTCGAATCCGCCGATGACAGCGCAGGCCAAGGGGGCTGGAAGAGTGTCAGCGGAGCCAAATTCCGCTGTGGGCGAACAGCCCTCGGCGAAACCGAAAAAAGCCACAAAAGGATCCACCAGGACTTCCGCGAAGAGTCCCGTGAAGGGTGCGGGGGCCGCGAAGGGTTCCGCGAAAGAACCCGCACAGGGCAAGGAGACCTCGAAGGGACCGGCCGCGGGTGCCAAGGGCGCCGGGGGCGCGGGTGCCAAGCCCGAGTCGCGACTGGCCATGGTCCGCCGCGCCCGCCGGATGAACCGTGAGCTGGCCGAGGTCTATCCGTACGCCCATCCCGAGCTGGACTTCCGGAACCCGTTCGAGCTGCTGGTGGCCACGGTCCTGTCCGCGCAGACGACCGACCTCCGGGTCAACCAGACCACGCCCGCGGTCTTCGCGAAGTACCCGACGCCCGAGGACATGGCCGCGGCCGTGCCGGAGGAGCTGGAGGAGATCATCCGGCCCACGGGCTTCTTCCGGGCCAAGGCGAAGTCCCTGATAGGGCTGTCCACGGCGCTGCGCGACCGCTTCGACGGCGAGGTCCCGGGCCGGCTGGCCGATCTCGTTTCGCTGCCGGGCGTGGGCCGCAAGACGGCGAATGTGGTTCTGGGCAATGCCTTCGATGTCCCCGGCCTCACCGTCGACACGCACTTCGGCCGGCTGGTCCGCCGCTGGAAGTGGACCGAGCAGGAGGATCCGGAGAAGGTTGAGGCGGAGATCGCGGCCATCTTCCCCAAGAGCGAGTGGACCATGCTCTCGCACCGGGTGATCTTCCACGGCCGCCGTATCTGCCACTCCCGCAAGCCGGCCTGCGGTGCCTGTCCGATCGCGCATCTCTGCCCGTCGTACGGCGAGGGCGAGACGGACCCGGAGAAGGCGCGGAAGCTGCTCAAGTACGAGATGGGCGGCTATCCGGGCCAGCGGCTGAACCCGCCCCCCGACTACCCGGGCAAGGCGGCCGCGCCGATGGGCGCCGTATGAGACGCGCGTCACAGGCCGCGTCGGCGTCACCGGCGACACCTGCCTTACGAGCCGCTCCTGCCCTTACGCGCCAGGCCTGCCTTACGAGCCGTTCCCGCCTTACGGGCCGCCACGGCGGGCGGCATCCGGAGGTCCGTGTCCGGCGGGCGCCGTTCGGGCGGTGCGGCGTACGCGCGGGGGACTACGGTACGAGGCCGCCCGGGCGGAACGATCCGGCCGGTGGAAGGCGTTGAGCGACAGGGGTGCCTATGACACGAGCTGACAAGACCTACGACGATCCGGCGACCGGGATCGCCGTGACCGCCGACGGGCTGCCCGAGTGGCTGGCACCCGTCGAGCGCGCCGCGCAGACCGTGGCGCCCGAGCAGCTCAGCCGCTTTCTGCCGCCGGCGAGCGGACGCGGGCGGCAGTCCGCCGTGCTCATACTCTTCGGAGACGGCCCGCGGGGTCCCGAGCTGCTGCTGATGGAGCGGTCGACCAGTCTGCGTTCGCATCCGGGACAGCCCTCGTTCCCCGGCGGCTCCCTCGACCCCGAGGACGGCGATCCCGCCACGACCGGACCGCTGCGGGCGGCGCTGCGCGAGGCCGAGGAGGAGACCGGCCTCGATCCGTCGGGCGTCCAGCTCTTCGGCGTACTGCCGAGGCTCTACATCCCGGTGAGCGGTTTTGTGGTGACACCGGTCCTCGGCTGGTGGCGCAGCCCCACCCCCGTCGGCGTGGTCGACCCCGCCGAGACCGCCCGGGTCTTCACCGTGCCCGTGGCGGATCTCACGGACCCGGCCAACCGTGCGATCGCACGCCACCCCAGCGGGCATCACGGCCCGGCCTTCCTGGTGGCTTCTGCCCTGGTATGGGGCTTTACGGCCGGGGTGATCGACCGGATTCTGCATTTCGCGGGATGGGAGCGGCCGTGGGACCGCTCGAAGCAGGTCCCACTCGACTGGCACACATGACAGTCTGGCCCTCATGCTGTGCCCTTCCGGGGGCGGTGACCCTTTCCGGGCCCTGTGACCGTGGCGGATTCCGCCACGGCTCGCCGGGCCCGGCCGCCGACCGGACGGGGACTGGGGGCCGTACCACCACCGGCCGGGCGGCGGCCCGTACCGCCGGCCTGGACGGGCGACCGAGACGTATCCGCGAGGCTAGCGAGGCAATTGACGGTGAACGTGCTGGACATCCTGCTGCTGCTCGCCGCCGTATGGTTCGCGGTCGTCGGATACCGCCAAGGCTTTGTCGTGGGCATCCTGTCCGTGATCGGCTTCCTCGGCGGCGGCCTTGTCGCGGTCTATCTGCTGCCCGTGGTCTGGGCCAGGCTCACCGCCGACTCCGAGGTCTCCACCACGGCCGCCGTGGTGGCGGTGGTCATAGTGATCGTCTGTGCCTCCGTGGGCCAGGCCTTCACCACCCATCTCGGCAACAAGCTGCGCAGGCACATCGTTTGGTCGCCCGCCCGCGCCCTGGACGCCACCGGCGGTGCGCTGGTCAATGTCGTGGCCATGCTGCTGGTCGCCTGGCTGATCGGCTCGGCCCTCGCGGGTACGTCACTGCCGACGCTCGGCAAGGAGGTCCGCAGCTCCAAGGTGCTGCTCGGGGTCTCCCGGGTGGTGCCCGCGCAGGCGTCGACCTGGTTCACGGACTTCTCGTCCGTCCTCGCGCAGAACGGTTTCCCGCAGGTCTTCAGCCCGTTCGACAATGAGCCGATCACCGCGGTCCGGCCCCCGGACCCGGCGCTCGCGGGCAGCCCGGTCGCGGCCCGCGCCCAGAGTTCGATAGTCAAGGTCGTCGGTACGGCGCCGAGTTGCGGCAAGGTCCTCGAAGGCTCCGGCTTCGTCTTCGCCGAACGCCGGGTCATGACCAACGCGCATGTGGTCGGGGGCGTGGAGGAGCCCACCGTCCAGATAGGCGGCGAGGGCAAGCTGTACGACGCCAAGGTCGTCCTCTACGACTGGCGGCGCGACATCGCCGTACTGGACGTGCCCGATCTGCCGGCCACGCCGCTCCAGTTCACCGACTCGGACGCGGTGACCGGCGACGGCGCGATCGTCGCGGGCTTCCCGGAGAACGGCGCGTACGACGTACGCTCCGCGCGTGTCCGCGCCCGTATCAACGCCAACGGGCCGGACATCTACCGGCGCGGCGAGGTGCGGCGCGATGTCTACTCGCTGTTCGCGACCGTACGCCAGGGCAACTCCGGCGGTCCGCTGCTCACCCCGGAGGGCAAGGTGTACGGAGTGATCTTCGCCAGGTCGCTCGACGACCCGCAGACCGGCTATGCCCTGACGGCCGATGAGATCCGCGACGACATCGCGCTCGGCAGGACCGCCAACCAGCAGGTCGACACCGACCAGTGCGCGCTGTAGCCGGAGGCTTCCAAGCCCGGTCGCAGCCGCAGGCCGCAAGTCCGGTGCCGGACAGGTCCGGCGCCGGACTACAGGTCTGGCGCCGGACCGGCCCGGTGCCGGGCGTCGCGGGCCCGCGACGATCCGCCGGACAGGGCCTAGCTGCGCTGGTGGCGGAGTCGGGCCGAGACCCAGCGCGCCCTCCGGCGGAGAATCAGGGAAATGCCGAGCCGTGGATCATGGCCCTGACCTTCCGCGCCGCCCCTCTTGTGGGGGATCGGCCCAGCGGCCGAGCGGCGGTTGCGTGCTGCGTCACCGTAGTCGTGCGTCCAGCCCATACCCCGACGTCTGCCCGGGCCCCATGGTCGGTAACCGTACGGGAGAGGGCCAATTGGCCTATGCGCGAGGCAATTGGCTGTTCGTAGGACAAGCGTTCAGCAGGGGACCATAACGGTCCAGGGGTGCCGCCGTGCGGCCCTGCTGATCAGCCGTTCGGATCACCGGTCCGGGTGATGGTCGGTGATTCGGGTTATATGGTCAGCGATCCGGTTCCGGGTCCTGGAGCCAGTTGATGAGTTCCGAGGAGAACGCCGCCGGATCCTCCTCGTGCGGGAAGTGTCCCAGCCCATCGAACAGCCTCCAGCGGTAGGGCGCTTCCACATATTCGGCCGACCCCGCCGTGCTGCGCGTCCGCATGGCCGGATCCAGCGACCCGTGCAACTGGAGTGTGGGCACCCGTACCGCGCGCTTCATCCGCCGGTTGAACTGGATACCGTCGGGCCGCGCCATCGACCGCACCATCCACCGGTACGGCTCGATCGAGCAGTGCGCCGTCGACGGGATCGTCATCGCGCGCCGGTAGATCTCGATCGACTCGTCGTCCGGCAGCCCGGGCCCGGACCACTCTCGGATCAGCCGTCCCACCAGCGCCGCGTCGTCCGCGACAAGCTGACGCTCCGGCAGCCACGGGCGCTGGAAACCCCAGATATAGGAACCGGCCCGGCTCTGCGAGAAGTCGGACAGCATCGCCGAGCGCCACCGCCGCGGATGGGGCATCGAGGAGACCGCGAGCCTGCGCACCAGCTTGGGCCGCATCACGGCCGCGGTCCAGGCGAGATAGCCGCCCAGATCATGCCCGACGAGCGCGGCGTCGGGCTCACCGAGGGAGCGCACCACCCCGGTGATGTCGAGGGCCAGATTGGCGGGGTCGTACCCCCTGGGCGTACGGTCGCTGCCGCCCACCCCGCGCAGATCCATGGCCACCGCCCGGTAGCCGGCGTCCGCGAGCGCCGTGAGCTGATGCCGCCAGGTCCACCAGAACTGCGGAAAACCGTGCAGCAGCAGGACCAGCGGCCCCTCGCCCACCTCGGCGATATGGAAGCGGGCACCATTGGCCGCCACATCTCTATGTGTCCAGGGACCAGGAAGACGGACGGCAGAGGCCGGCGAATCAGCGGCGGTCATACAGACGAGCGTGCCACAGACCTGACGGGCTTCCCCACCTCGCGTGGATGCGGCTTGACGTTCTGCAGCACCGCGGCGGTCTGCTTCGCCGAAGCGATGCTCTTCTCCGGCGGCTTGACCTTCTTGAACTTCAGCAGGGCGAGCCCGGCGGCCAGCGCGGCGAGCACCAGAAACGCTCCGCCGACGATCAGGAACGACCAGGCGAGCCCGAGCCCCAGATTGTGGATCCCGTACGCGGCGGCGAAGCTCAGCACCGGCAGCGAGAACAGCGCGAAGACACCGGCGATGCTGATCGCGGCGCCGCCCATCGCGCCCCGCCTGACGTCCTGTCGGATCTCGGCCTTGGCCAGGGCGATCTCATCGTGCACCAGCGCGGACATCTCGGCGGTCGCCGAGGCGACCAACTGACCGATACTGCGGTCGGTGCCGACGGGCTCGACCACTGTGCCGGTCCGGACAGCGTCGGCGACATGCTTGCCGGGGTCGCTCATCGTGACTCCCTCTTCTCGCTTCTGTGCTACGGATCCGATGTCCGATCATGCCGGACTGTTGCCGTTGCCGCGCGCCGCCCCCGCGTGTTCCGCCAGCCTGCGGTGCTCCGCGGCCTTCGCCTCGTACAGCGCCGCCATGCGCAGGTGGTACGCCGGATCGTCCTGCTCATAGATGTCGGGTATGCCGTCGAGGTCCTCGTCACGTTCTTCCTCCTCGCACAGCACACGGTAGGTGCGGACCCGCATCTTGAGGAGAGCACCGGATATGACGGCGGCGATCAGCGAACCGGTCAGGACGGCCGTCTTCACCTCGTCGGTGAGGACCGGATCGGTGGCGAAGGCCAGCTCGCCGATGAGCAGCGAGACCGTGAAGCCGATCCCGGCGAGCGAGGCGAGGGCCAGGACATCCGGCCAGGCCAGGTCGTCGTTCAGCTCCGCCCTGGTGAAACGGGCGGCCAGCCAAGTGCCGCCGAAGATCCCGACGGCCTTGCCGACGACCAGTCCCAGGACGATCCCGAGGGTTTCCGGCTGGGTGAAGACTTCGCCGAGCGCGCCGCCGAAGACGGGCACACCGGCCGAGAAGAGAGCGAACAGCGGTACGGCCAGACCCGCCGAGACCGGCCGTACGAGATGCTCGATCCGCTCGCCCGGCGACTGCTTCTCGTCTTCCCTCCGGTGGCAGCGCAGCATCAGGCCCATCGCGACACCGGCGATGGTGGCGTGGACGCCGCTGTTGTACATCAGGCCCCAGACGACCAGCGCCAGCGGTACGTACACGTACCAGCCGCGCACCCCCTTCCTCAGCAGCAGCCAGAAGACGGCGAGGGCCACGACGGAGCCGCCGAGCGCCGCGAAGTTCAGATCGCTGGTGAAGAAGATCGCGATGATCAGGATCGCGAAGAGGTCGTCGACGACCGCGAGGGTGAGGAGGAAGGCGCGCAGCGCGGACGGGAGCGAGGTGCCGATGACCGCGAGAACGGCCAGCGCGAAGGCGATGTCGGTGGCCACGGGCACGGCCCAGCCATCCAGGTTCCCGTCGCCGACCACGTTGACCAGCACGTACACCAGCGCGGGTACGGCCATGCCGGAGAGCGCCGCTATCACGGGGAGCACGGCGGCCTTGGGATCGCGCAGTTCGCCCGCGACCAGCTCACGCTTCAGCTCGATACCGGCGACAAAGAAGAAGACGGCCAGCAGACCGTCCGCAGCCCAGTGCTGTACGGAGAGATCGAGGCCCAGGGCGGCGGGCCCGAAGTGGAATTCGCTCAGGGATACGTAACCGCCGCTCAGCGGGGTGTTCGCCCAGATCAGGGCGACGACGGCGGCGACCAGCAGAATCACACCGCCGACGGTCTCGGCGCGCAGCGCGTCCGCGAGATAGTTCCGCTCGGGCAGCGACAGGCGTCCGAGGAACTTGCGGGTGGGGGGCGTGGGCGCTGACACGGGTCTCGACCTCCGGGTCGGTTCTGTGCGATCGGCGAACATGACGGATCGCATGCCGACCAGACTTCCCGGCGCACCCAGAATCTTGTTGTGTTGTTGACGCGCTTCCTACCTTACCCGGGGTGCGCGGCATGCATATCGGATGATCTTCACGCGGAGCGGTACGGCACAGAGCGGGGCGCCCGGCACGATGGGTGTGCCGGGCGCCCCGCTCTGCGTATGCCTGTCCGTGGTGGCGGGGGCGTGCCCCGCCGTACCGCTGCCGCTGCCGCTCAGTCCTCGCTCGCCGCGGTGGGCAACTGCCGCTGGATCAGCTCCATGACGGAGGAGTCGGTGAGGGTGGTGACATCCCCGAGCTGGCGGTTCTCGGCGACATCGCGCAGCAGCCGTCGCATGATCTTGCCGGAGCGCGTCTTGGGCAGCTCCGCGACCGGCAGGATCCGCTTCGGCTTGGCGATCGGGCCGAGCGCGGTGCTGACATGGTTGCGGAGTTCGGCGACAAGACCGTCGTCGACGGTCGCGCTGCCGCGCAGGATCACAAACGCCACGATGGCCTGACCGGTGGTCTCGTCGGCCGCGCCGACCACGGCGGCCTCGGCGACCTTGGGGTGGGAGACCAGCGCGGACTCGACCTCGGTGGTCGAGATGTTGTGGCCGGAGACCAGCATGACGTCGTCGACCCGGCCCAGCAGCCAGATGTCGCCGTCGTCGTCCTTCTTGGCGCCGTCCCCGGCGAAGTACTTGCCCTCGAAGCGCGACCAGTAGGTGTCGATGAACCGCTGGTCGTCGCCCCAGATCGTACGGAGCATGGAGGGCCACGGCTCGGTCAGGACCAGATAGCCGCCGCCCCCGTCCGGCACCTCATTGGCCTCGTCGTCGACGACGGTCGCGGAGATACCGGGAAGGGCCCGCTGCGCCGAGCCGGGCTTGGTCTCGGTGACCCCGGGAAGCGGCGAAATCATCATGGCGCCGGTCTCGGTCTGCCACCAGGTGTCCACGATCGGGGTCTTGCCCGCGCCGATGTTCTCCCGGTACCAGATCCAGGCCTCGGGGTTGATCGGCTCGCCGACCGACCCCAGGACGCGCAGGGAGGTCAGATCGAACTTGGCGGGGATGTCGTCGCCCCACTTCATGAACGTACGGATCGCCGTCGGCGCCGTGTAGAGGATCGTGACCCCGTACTTCTGGACGATCTCCCAGAAGCGGCCCTGGTGCGGGGTGTCGGGCGTGCCCTCGTACATGACCTGGGTGGCGCCGTTGGCCAGCGGCCCGTAGACGATGTACGAGTGGCCGGTCACCCAGCCGATGTCGGCGGTGCACCAGTACACGTCCGACTCCGGCTTGAGGTCGAAGACGGCGTGGTGGGTGTAGGACGCCTGGGTGAGATAGCCGCCCGACGTGTGCAGAATGCCCTTCGGCTTACCCGTCGTGCCCGAGGTGTAGAGGATGAACAGCGGGTGCTCCGCGCCGAACGCCTCCGGGGTGTGCTCCGCGGACTGGCGGCCCACGATGTCGTGCCACCACACATCACGGGTGTCGTCAAAGGCGGTGTCCTGGCCCGTACGCCGTACCACCAGCACATGCTCGACCTGCGGACACCTGGTCACGGCCTCGTCGATGGCGGGCTTGAGCGCGCTCGGCTTGCCCCGGCGGTAGCCGCCGTCGGCGGTGATCACCAGCTTGGCGTCGGCGTCCTGGATACGGGAGGCGACCGCTTCGGCGGAGAAGCCGCCGAAGACCACGGAGTGCGCTGCCCCGATCCGCGCGCAGGCCAGCATCGCGACGGCGGCCTCGGGGATCATCGGCAGATAGACCGCGACCCGGTCGCCCTTGCGCACCCCCAGCTCGGTGAGGGCGTTGGCGGCGCGGGACACCTCGTCCTTCAGCTCCGCGTAGGTGATCGCGCGGCTGTCGCCCGGCTCGCCCTCGAAATGGATCGCGACCCGGTCGCCGTGGCCGGCCTCCACATGGCGGTCGACGCAGTTGTACGCGACATTCAGCTCGCCGTCCGCGAACCACTTCGCGAACGGCGGGTTCGACCAGTCCAGCGTCTCGGTCGGCTCGGTGACCCAGGTGAGCCGCCTCGCCTGCTCGGCCCAGAAGCCAAGCCTGTCCGCCTCGGCCCGCTCGTACGCCTCCGCCGTCACATTGGCGTGCGCGGCCAGCTCGGCCGGCGGCGCGAACCGCCGCTCCTCCTTGAGCAGATTGGCCAGGCTTTCGTTGCTCACGACATCTCCCTTTCCCAGGGCGTCCTATGTGTCCCGGGCCTAGCTCATCAGGCGGATGCCCGGGTGACAAGGGTGTTCCGGAAATTGGTTTAGACCTATGCGGCGCCTGCCCCGCTGCGGCGTTCCGTACGGTGCTGGGCGGCCCCCTCCCGGAACAAATGAGGAAGGGGGCCACACACTCTCACGGATGGGGCAGGGGCCGGGTTCAGGCGCGCGACTCCTCCAGCGTGGTCGGGGTCACCCGGTTGAACACCTCTTCGCCCGCTCCGCCGCCGAGGCCGGTGCCGATGCCGTCCGCCAGGAGATAGGCCTGGGCCTCGCCGACATGGAAGTACATACCGTGCAGCTCCAAGGTGCCCTCGGCCAGCCTCCGGGCCACCGATTCCTGGGCCCGCAGATGCTCCAGCTGCTGGACCACATTGGTGAGACAGAGCTGCTCGACCGCGTCGGCCGGCAGCCGTCCGGCGATCCGGGCCCAGGAGTGATGCGGGCTTCTCATCCGCTCCAGGCTGGGCAGCCCATGGCGCAGCCAGCGCCGCAGGGGTGTCGGAGGCCCGTCGTCCGCGTCGGCGGGCGCGTTGAGCAGGGCCTGCATCGCACCGCACCCCGAGTGCCCGCAGATGGTGATGGAGTCCACCCGCAGCACGTCGACCGCGTACTCGATCGCCGCGGCCACCGAGTCGTCCGTACCCCCGCCGTCCGTTCCCGGCAGCGGCACCAGATTGCCGACGTTCCGTACGGTGAAGAGGTCGCCCGGGCCGCTTGATGTGATCATGCTGGTGACCAGCCGCGAGTCGGCGCAGGTGAGGAAGAGCTGCGAGGGCTGCTGGCCCTCCCGCGCCAGCCGCGCCAGTTCGTCGCGCATGAGCGGGGCCGTGTTTCTCTGGAAAGAGCTGAGCCCGCTGGCCAGTTGACGGATGCCCGGCGTACGGCCCTGGCCCCCAGCTCCTTCCTGCCCGTCCGACTGGGCTTGACCGGGCCGGTGGGTCTCGTCCCACGGATCGCCGCCGGATCCAACGCCATTGACAGTGCTACTGGCCTCGATGGCGTTGACCTCGGCAGCGTTGGCCCCGGCAGCGTTGGCCCCGGTGGCATTGGGCTCGGCGCCGTCGGGCTGGTCGTGGCGCGGCCGGAAGTCGGCCGAAGCCCCGCCTCCGGTCCGGCCGTTGGCCGCGTGCTCCTGCCCCGCTTCCCCCACCCCGGCGTAGCTGGGCTCCTTGGACCTCGCGGCGGCTGTCTGCTCCGACGCTGCGTGCTCATCCGTGGGATGCCGGCCGCAGTGGTGGTTGCGCCAGGACGTCCAGGGCCGGCAGCAGGCATGGAACTCGACGGCGGGTTCGAGCCGCGCCCCCGCGCCGCCGGTGAACTCGGCCGTACCGCCCCGGGCGATATGCGCGGCCCGCCAGTCGTACAGAGCCTCATGCGCCGCGTGGTCCATGAAGGACCCGTCCAGCTCGATGACACAGTCCGCTCCGTCCGGCACCTGTTGCAGCATCCGGCTGAGCCTCGGCACGGCGAGGAACGTCAACTGCCCGCGCGCATGGATACGGTGCACACCGCTCTGCTCCTCCGTCGTGATCCGCGTCCTGGTCAGGCGGTGCAGCGACAGCGCGACCGCCACCGCGATCCCGATGACCACGCCTTCCAGCACACCGGTGAACACGACCGCGGCCAGCGTCGCCACGTACACCAGCAGCTCGCGGTTCCGCCGCACGTTCCGCATGTGCGTGAGGTTCACCATCTGGATTCCGACGAACATCACCAGCGCCGCCAGGGCTGCCAGCGGGATCAGATCGAGCACGGGCACCAGCAGCAGGGCCGCGACCGCGATCCACAGGCCGTGCAGCATGGTCGAATTCCTGCTGACGCTCCCGGCCGCCACATTGGCGGCGCTGCGCACGGCGACCCCGGTGATGGGCAGTCCGCCGAGCGCGCCGGATACGACATTGCCCGCGCCCTGACCGGCCAGCTCCCGGTCAAGACGGGCCGGCGGGATATGGACGCGCGGTGCCTTGCGTCCGGCCACCAGCTTGTCCACGGCGACAGCGGAGAGCAGCGACTCGACGCTTCCGACGATCGTGACGGTGAGTACGGCCGCGAGCAGCCCCAGCACCGGCCCCTCGGGCAGTTCGGGCATGGCGTGGCTCCGCCAGGAGGGCAGATCGACGCGCTCCAGACTGAGCCCGGCCAGGGCGGCCGCGGTCGTCGCCACGGCCACTGTGGCGAGCGCGGCCGGAACCTTCCGTACGATCCGGCCCACGCGGCCCGGAATCCGCGGCCACACGAGCAGCACCGCGATGGTCAGGGCACTCACGGACAACGCGCCCGGATGCAGATTGGCCAACTGGGCGGGCAGCCCCAGCACATTGGCGACGGCCGAGCTCTGGGGCGAACCGCCGAGCACGATATGGAGCTGGGCGAGGGCGATGGTGACGCCGATGCCCGCGAGCATGCCGTGCACGATCGCCGGGCTGACCGCCAGCGCCGACCGGGCCACCCGCAGCGCCGAGAGGGCGAGTTGCGCGAGCCCGGCGCCGATGGTGATGGCGCAGGTGGTGCGCCAGCCGTAACGCTGGATCAGATCGGCCGTCACGACGGTGAGTCCGGCCGCGGGCCCGCTGACCTGGAGCGGTGCGCCGCCCAGCCGGCCGACGACCAGCCCGCCGACCGCGGCCGCGACCAGACCGGCCTGGAGCGGTGCGCCGGTGGCGAGCGCGATGCCCAGGGAGAGCGGCAGCGCGATCAGGAAGACGGAGATCGAGGCGGACAGATCCGCCCCGGCGATCCGGAAGCGGCGCCCGCCCGGAGGCGGGCTGTGGGGTCTCCCGAAGCGTGAGATCCGGCGAAATCGGGATCTGGCCGTGGTGCGGCTCGTCTGCGAGGCGTGATCGGTACGGGTGCTGACGCAACTGGACATGTTCTCCGTCTCCTCCGGGGGCGGCGCGGTCGCGGGCATGGGCGCGGCCGTGAGGCACGGCGTGCAGCAGCGGAATGCGCAGCTCAACTCTTGGTAAACGGATCGTAATGGAGAGTAAAGATTGCGGCAGGATTTTCCGGGCAAATGGTGCAACCATTCACCGATATCGGTGATTAGTGATTTTGTACGGCTTGTCGTTTCTTCGTCTCGTCGGCCCCGATGCGACGGTGTCCACGCTCGGCGCCGTGTCGGCAGTCGCCGCTCGGCACTTCGGTACTGAAACCTGAAGGAAGAGGGTGGGCGGATGCTGGCCGTTACTAGGAGAACCGCCTTCGGCGCCGCCGTCACGGCGCTGGTCGTGGGCGTGGCCGGATGCGCCGGGCCGGAAGCGGAGGAAGCCCGGAAAGACGCCCCCGCGGCCAAGAAGGGACCCGGCGCCCCCAAGGCGATCGTCAAGCTCATCGGCGACGGCTCGACCGCGTTCACCGGCGCCCAGCCCAATCTGGCCAAGCCCGAGCGGCTCAAACCGGGGGAGAAGCCCCCCCAGTTCGTGGTGTTCTCGTGGGACGGGGCCGGCGAGGACAGCCAGAAACTCTTCTCCCACTTCCGTGAGCTGGGCAAGAAGTACAACGTGACCATGACGTACTTCCTGAGCGGCGTCTACCTGCTGCCGGAGGAGAAGGCGGAGCAGTACAAGCCGCCCCAGCACTCGCCCGGCAGTTCGGACATCGGCTTCAACGACATCAAGGGGATCAAGGCCACCCTGCGCGAGCTGCGCGCCGCCTGGAACGACGGCAACGAGATCGGCACCCACTTCAACGGCCACTTCTGCGGCGACGACGGCGGCGTCGGCACCTGGTCCGTCGAGGAGTGGAAGAGCGAGATCAAGCAGGCCATGTCCTTCGTGAAGAACTGGAAGACCAATGCCGGGCTGAAGACCGAGGCCCCGCTGCCGTTCGACTACGACAAGGAGATGGTCGGCGGCCGCACGCCCTGCCTGGAAGGGCAGAAGAACATGATGAAGGCGGCACGGACGATGGGCTTCCGCTACGACTCCAGCGGGATCAGCAACCAGGTCTGGCCCAAGAAGACCGAGGGCATGTGGGACGTCCCGCTCCAGCTCGTACCCGTACCGGGCCGGGACTTCGAGACCCTCTCGATGGACTACAACTTCATGTGGAACCAGTCGGGTACGGTCTTCGGCGACCCGTCACAGCACACCTACTGGGGCAACCAGATGAGGGACGGTCTGCTCCAGGCCTTCGACCGCGCCTACAAGGGCAACCGGGCCCCGCTGATCATCGGCAACCACTTCGAGTCCTGGAACGGCGGTACGTACATGCGCGCCGTCGAGCAGTCGATCAAGAAGATCTGTGTGCAGAAGGACGTACGGTGCGTGTCCTTCCGTCAGCTCGCCGACTGGCTGGACGTACAGGACCCGGCACAACTGGCCAAGCTGCGCACGCTCCGCGTCGGCCAGGCTCCGAAGGGCGGGTGGGAGTCCTTCCTGGCCACGGCGGCCGCGGGCCCGAAGGGCAGCGGCGGCCCGTCGTCCCAGCCGTCCGCCCACGCCGAGAAGCACTGACGGCCCGCGGCGGCCCCGGCCGCGTGGGACCGGGGCCGCTCCGCGGAGGGCTGGGGCCGTATTACGACGGCTGGGGCACGGAGAGGCTCTCGCCGAGCACGAAGGCCGGGTCGATCTGGGCGGCCAGGTCGATGCCCGTCTTCGCGTTGCCCCAGCTCTTGGCGTTCTTGAGATGGAAGTGGACCATCTGCTGCGTGTACCGCTCCCAGTCGCGGCGCTCGTACGAATCCTCCGCCGCGTCCTGGAGCGTCTGGAGCGCGCAGCGGTTGTCCGCCTCCAGCAGATCGAACGGGGCCGGCCTGCCCTTCTCCATGGCCCGGACCCAGTCCGAGTGCCCCACCGTGATCAGCAGGTCGTCGCCCACCTCCGTACGCAGGAATTCCAGGTCGTCCTCGCCCTGCACCTTGTTGCCGACGACTGCCAGCGAGACACCGAAGTCCCGGGCGTACTCCTTGTACTGGCGGTAGACGGACACCCCCTTGCAGGTCGGCTCGGCCACCAGGAACGTCATGTCGAACCGGGTGAACATCCCGGAGGCGAACGAGTCCGAACCGGCTGTCATGTCGACGACCACGTACTCCTCGGGGCCGTCGACCAGATGGTTGAGGCACAGCTCCACCGCGCCGACCTTGGAGTGGTAGCAGGCCACCCCCAGATCGGATTCCGTGAACGGCCCCGTGGCCATCAGCCGGATCTCGCCGCCGTCGAGCGGGACGGGCCGGGCGCACGCGTCGTACACCGGGTTGTTCTCGAGGACCCGCAGCAGCCGCGAGCCCTCGCCCGGCGGAGTGGTCTTGATCATCGCCTCGGCGGAGGCGATCCGCGGATTGCTGCCGCGCAGATACTCCTTGATCAGCGGAAGGTGTGCTCCCATCGCGGGCAGCGCGGCGGCCTCCCTCTCGTCGAGGCCGAGCGCGGCCCCGAGATGCTGGTTGATATCGGCGTCCACCGCGATGACGGGGGCCTCGTTGGCGGTGAGATGGCGGATGAAGAGCGAGGACAGCGTCGTCTTGCCGCTGCCGCCCTTGCCTACGAAAGCGATCTTCATGTTCACATAGGGTAGTGGTGATCTCGCTCACGGTGACAAATTGGCGTGACGAAGACCACTCCAAGGTGGGGCGCACGCCATGGGCGCGTAGCCTCCCTACTTATGAGTACGACAGCCTCTGACGCCTTCTTCGCGCCGCGGCCGGAGGATCCCCTGGCCGCGCTGGCCGCCCTCCCTGGGGTCCCCGGCGCGGTGGAATCCGTACGCGCGGCGGTCGACCGCGTCTACAGCCACCGTGTGATGCGGCGCCGCAGCAATGAAGTCACCTCGGAGGCGGCCCTGCGCGCCGCACGCGGCTCCGCGGCGCTGTCCGGCGCCGACTGGGCGCTCGAAGAGGTACGCCGACGCAGTGACTTCGGCTCGGATGCCGAGGCGCGTACGGTCGGCGCGGCCCTGCGGCTCAACGCGGAGGCCGGTCAACTCCTTTCCATCTGGGCGCAGTCGCCGCTGCGCGTCCTGGCCCGGCTGCATCTGGTGGCCGCGGGTGGCGCCGGCGTCCCGGACCGTACGGTGGGCCGGCCACGGCTGGCGGGCGAACCGGTGGCCGAGGTGCCCGGGAGCGAGACACCCGGGACGGGCGGGCCCCTGGCCGAGGCTCCGCTGCCCGCCGCGGACGAGGTCGCGGGACGGCTGGAGGGGCTGTCCGAGCTGATCGTCGCCGCGAGCCCCGCCCCGGCCCTGGTGACTGCCTCGGTGGTGCACGGCGAACTGCTTGCGCTGCGTCCCTTCGGCTCGTACAACGGCCTGGTGGCGCGGGCGGCCGAGCGGGTCGTACTGGTCGGCAGCGGTCTCGACCCCAAATCGGTCTGCCCGGCGGAGGTCGGCCACGCGGAGCTGGGGCGCGCGGCGTACGCCGCCGCCTTCGAGGGCTATCTCTCGGGAACCCCCGGCGGCATGGTGGCGTGGATCACCCACTGCGGACGCGCGGTGGAGCTGGGTGTCAGGGAATCGATCGCCGTCTGCGAGGCGCTTCAGCGGGGCGCTGCCTGATCGGCCCTGCCCGAACGGGGTTGCGGCGGCACCCAGTTGGCGCCGCCGCTCGCATGTCCACGGGGTTACCAAGCGTCCTCGAGAAGTTGCCCATCAGGTCGGGTGCTTTGCCCGTCGCCTGGTGCGGCTGGCCCGTATTCGACGGGTCGACGTCGCGTGGGTACTCCGTTTTCATACTTCGGTCCGTGGGGCCTTATGCGTTAACTGGTGATCCTCTCGGATGTCCTTGGTCTCGCGGGCCGTTGAATCCTTTGTACTCCAGCCTGCGGTAATGCGGAACCCTTACCCGCACTTCTTTACTTTTAGCTTCAAATAAGCGCGAAACGGTCATGTGTTGATGGCTTTCTGTCGGATGCGTCGATTTCCGGTCAGGCAGGTGTGGACTGGCGTCGCCGGCTGGCGTACCAGACCAGTCCGGCCGTGGCCGCGGCGGTGCCGACGGCCGCTGCCGCGACCAGTGCCGGGCGGGGCGGCATGGAGAACGCGGGCAGCCGCTGCTTGAGCCGGACGGGCCGGTTGAAGACCAGAATCGGCCAGTCTCGCGCCAGCGCCTCGCGGCGGAGCGCGCGGTCCGGATTGACGGCGTAGGGGTGGCCGACCGACTGGAGCATCGGTACGTCGGTGAAGGAATCGCTGTAGGCGTAACAGCGGGACAGGTCGTACCCCTCGGACTCGGCGAGCGCCTCGATCGCCTCGGCCTTGGTGGGGCCGTACGCGTAGTACTCCACCTCGCCCGTGAAACAGCCGTCGGCGCCGACGACCATGCGGGTGGCCACGACCCGGTCGGCTCCGAGCAGCTCGCCGATGGGCTCGACGACCTCCGCGCCGGAGGTGGAGACGATCACCACATCGCGGCCGGCGGTGTGATGGTCCTCGATGAGGGACGCTGCCTCGTCGTAGATGATCGGGTCGATGAGATCGTGCAGTGTCTCGGCGACGATCTCCTTGACCTGCTGGACGTTCCAGCCCTTGCAGAGCGCGGAGAGGTACTCCCGCATCCGCTCCATCTGGTCGTGATCGGCTCCTCCGGCGAGGAAGACGAACTGCGCGTATGCGGTACGCAGTACGGCGCGGCGGTTGATCAGACCGCCTTGGTAGAAGGACTTGCTGAAGGTCAGCGTCGATGACTTCGCAATGACCGTCTTGTCCAGGTCAAAGAAGGCTGCTGTGCGCGGCAAGGAGTGGTTTTCCACGGGCATGAGCATATGCGCCCACCATTCGGCGTAAGCTCGGGCGCGTGGGTTTGCCTGAGAAGGCTCTCGGGTACACCATGGAAGTCACGGATCGTTCGCGACCGTGCTAACCCGGTCCGGCTCCTCCCCCCCCGAGTCGGCCGTGGGGACGACCCCCGCTCTCCCCCCCGGCGGGGGTCGTCGCATGTCCGGACGCGTTTTGGACTCTCCATCACGCCGTCCTCCTCTCCTCGGTGGCTGTGTGCGGCGGCCTCTCTCCATGTATACGCGTCACGGTGCGTAGTCGGTGCGCTGCTCTCCGGAAGTCACCGGTATGAGCGAGCGGGATATTCACAACTGGTGAGTTGTCCACAGTTTTCGAGCAAGATCCACACGATTTTCCGTTCCGCCGCACGGTGATTCCTGTCGCGAAGTTCGCGGAAGCCGGAATCGCCGATACCGGATGAGTGCGAGATCGCAAGAGAGCGTTCGCAGATCCGGATCGGGACGGAGATAGATAGGGGCGGAGATCGTGGCTGGATCCATGACATCCGATCGGTCGGAGGTGGCCGAAGGACGCGGGGCGGGACCGCTGATCGTCACCGAGGACATGGGGTTGCTCGACGATCTGCTGCGGCTGTGCGCCGCGGCGGGCGCCGAGCCGCAGGTGCACCATTCGGTGCCGGAGCGCAAGGAGATCTGGGAAGAGGCCCCGATGGTGCTCGTCGGGGACGACGCGGCGGCACGGTGCCGGGGCACCACCCGCAGGCGGGGCGTGATGCTCGTCGGGCGGGACCAGGACGACCCCGACGTGTGGCGGCGGGCGGTGGAGATCGGCGCTGAGTGCGTGCTGCGGCTGCCCGACGCGGAGAGCTGGCTCGTCGACCGGATCGCGGACGCCGTCGAGGGCGTGGGCCGACAGGCGCTGACGGTCGGAGTCATCGGCGGTCGGGGCGGTGCCGGGGCCTCGACGCTGGCTTGTGCCCTGGCCGTCACCGCGGCGCGGGCCGGCCGCCGCACGATGCTCATCGACGCCGATCCGCTCGGCGGCGGGCTCGATGTGCTGCTCGGCGGGGAGCAGGCGGAGGGCAGACGATGGCCGGATTTCGCGGCTTCCAAGGGGCGGGTCGCGGGCGGGGCGCTGGAGGAGTCGCTGCCCCGGCTCCACGCCCTGCGGGTGCTGAGCTGGGACCGGGGGGACTCGGTGGTGATCCAGCCGGAGGCGATGCGGTCGGTGCTCGCCGCCGCCCGCAGACGCGGTGGCGTGGTGGTCGTGGATCTGCCGCGCCGTGTGGACGAGGCCGTGGCGGAGGCGCTGGCCCAGCTCGATCTCGGGCTGCTGGTCGTCCCCGCCGAGCTGCGGGCCGTCGCGGCGGCCCGCCGGGTGGCCTCGGTGGTGAGCATGGTGCTCCCGGACCTCCGGGCGGTGGTCCGCGGTCCGTACGCGGCCGGACTGGACGAGCAGTGGATCGCCGATGCGCTCCGGCTCCCACTGGCGGGCGAGGTGCCCCTGGAGCCGGGCCTGCCACAGGCCCAGGACGGCGGGGTGCCGCCGGGGTCACGGGCGCGCGGACCGCTGGCCGCGTTCTGTACGGCCTTCTGGGAGCGTGCGCTGGCCGGGGACGGGAGCGTGGCGTCATGACCGCCGGGACGGACTCCGGAGGGCTGCTGGACGCCGTACGGCAGCGGCTCGCGCAGAGCGGGGCGGATCCGACACCGGCACGCGTGGCGGCTGCGTTACGGGCACAGGGGCGGTTGCTGGGCGATACGGAAGTGCTGGGCGCCGCCGAGGAGCTGCGGTGCGAGCTGGTGGGCACCGGGCCGCTGGAGCCGCTGCTCGCCGACCCGTCGGTGACCGATGTGCTGGTCTCCGCGCCCGACCGGGTGTGGGTGGACCGGGGCGGCGGTCTTGAGCTGACCGCGGTGTCGTTCGCCGACGCCGCTTCCGTACGAAGGCTCGCTCAGCGGCTCGCCGCGGTGGCGGGACGCCGGCTGGACGACGCCAGACCCTGGGTGGACGCCCGGCTTCCCGACGGAACCCGGATGCACGCGGTGCTGCCGCCGGTGGCCGTCGGCTCGACGTATTTGTCGCTGCGGGTGGTGCGGCCCAAGGCGTTCTCCCTGGGGGAGTTGACCGCGGCGGGGACGGTGCCGCCGGGTGGCGAGCGCGTGCTGCGCGCGCTGATCGAGGCCCGCCTGTCGTTCCTGATCAGCGGCGGCACGGGTACGGGAAAGACAACGCTGCTCTCGACACTGCTGGGCCTGGTCGGGGCGCGGGAGCGGATCGTACTGGCCGAGGATTCGGCGGAGTTGAGGCCCGACCATCCGCATGTGGTGCGGCTGGAGGGCAGGCCGGCCAACCAGGAGGGCGCGGGCCTGGTCGAACTGCGCGATCTCGTCCGGCAGGCGCTGCGGATGCGGCCCGACCGGCTGGTCGTCGGTGAGGTGCGAGGCCATGAAGTCACCGAACTGCTGGCCGCTTTGAACACTGGTCACGAGGGCGGCTGCGGCACTGTCCATGCCAATACGGCAGCGGACGTTCCCGCTCGGCTGGAGGCCCTGGGGACGGCCGCGGGCCTTGACCGGGCGGCGCTGCACAGCCAGTTGGCGGCCGCGCTCTCGGCCGTGATCCATCTCGTACGGGACCGGGACGGGCACCGCAGGGTCGCCGAGGTGCACGTGCTGGAGCGAGACGGCGCCGGGCTGGTGGTGCCGGTGCCCGCGCTGAGCTGGGGAGCCGAGGGCTTCGCCTACGAGCGGGGCTGGCCACGGCTGCGGGAGCTCATCGGGGGTGCGCTGTGACGGGCATGTGGATGCTCGCCTGCGTATGCGCTGCGGCGCTGTGCGCGGGAGCCGCGGTCCGGTTGACGGTCGGGTACGGGCGCGGGCTGCGCCGGGCCAGGCTGCTGCTCGCGGACACAGGCGCACCGGATGGGGCCCTGGCAGGGCCTCTCCGGGGGCGCTGGAAGTTGGAGGCCCGTGCGTGGACGGGAATGCTGGGCCGGGAATGGCTCTGTCTTCCGTCGGCGGTGGTGCTCGCTGTGCTGGGGGAGTCGGTGCTGCCGCTGATCGCGGGGGCGCTGGCGGTGCCGCTGACGAGGCGGCGGCTGCGGGCCAGGGAGCGGAAGCGGGCGCGGGAGCGCCGGGCCGACGGGATCGTCGCGCTGTGCGGCACCGCGGCGGGTGAGCTGAGGGCCGGCCTCCAGCCCGTACAGGCCCTGCTGGCCGCCTCGGCGGCCACGGGCGGGCTGGCGGGCGCCGAGGCCGCCGTACTGGCCGCTGCGCGCTTCGGCGGTGACGTACCGCGCGCTCTGCGGCAGGCGGCGGGTGAGCCGGGCGCTGGCGGCCTTGTGGGGCTCGCCGCCTGCTGGCGGGTGGCTGTCGACGGCGGGGCGGGGCTCGCGGCCGGGCTGGACCGGCTGGAGGCCGCGCTGCGGGCCGAGCGGGAGCAACGAGACGCGCTGCGCGCGCAGTTGGCGGGCGCCTGGTCGACGGTCGTGCTGCTCGCGCTGCTTCCGGTGGTGGGTCTGCTGCTGGGCTCGGCGCTGGGCGCGGATCCACTCCGGGTGCTGCTGCACACCCCGGCGGGCTGGGGCCTGTTGCTGGTGGGCGGAGCGCTGGAGGGCGTGGGCCTGTGGTGGGCCGGCCGGATCGTACGGGCCGGGGAGGCGCCATGAGCCAGGACTTCGTCCACAGGCTGTGGGGGACGCTCCCGGTGCTCGTCGCCCTCGGATGCGCGGCTCTGGCGGTGGTGGCCCTGCGGCGCGAACGGCGGGTGCGGGGGCGGCTCGTGGCCCTGCTGGCGGTCGAGAACCGACGGCGGCGGCCAAAACCGGCGACGGCGGCGTGGGTGAGGCGCTGGGGCGCGCCGCTCTGCGCGGTGATCAGCGGCTGGGTCCTGGTCGGCGGTGTGCCCGGCTGGCTGGTGGGGCTGGCAGGGGCGTACGGGGTGCGGAGATGGCTGCGTACCAGGAAGCCGGACGACCGTCCCCGGGCCGAGGAGGCGGCCTGTCAGCTACCCCTCGCCGCCGATCTGCTGGCCGCCTGTGTGGCGTCCGGAGCGGGGCCGCGCGAGGCGGCGGAGGCGGTCGGCGAGTCGCTGGGCGGACCTGTGGGCGACCAGTTGGCGCGCACGGCGGCGGAGCTGCGGCTCGGCGGTGAACCGGCCGAGGCGTGGGGGCGGTTCGGTGCGATACCGGGCGCGGCGGGACTGGCCCGCTGCCTGGAGCGGGCGGGGGCCACGGGAGCCCCGGCGGCGGAGCCGGTGTCGCGGCTGGCCGACGGCCTCAGGGCGGAGCGGTCGCGCACCGCCCTGGCCAGGGCCCAGCGTGCCCAGGTGCTGATCACCGCTCCGGTGGGGCTCTGCTTCCTGCCCGCGTTTCTGGCGGTGGGCGTGGCCCCGGTTGTCATCGGTCTCGCGACCGGGCTGCTGAAGGGCAACTGAGCCCTTCGGCCCGGCTCTTGGGCCGGGATTTCTCTTCAGTTTCCAATCAGTGATTCCTACAGGGAGGCAGACATGTGGTTGACCATGCGACGGATGGTTCGTGCGGGTCAGGTGGGCCGGATGCGTCGGACGAGGTGGCTGTGGGCGCGTCGGCTCCGTACCGACAGCGGAATGGCCACTTCCGAGTACGCCGTGGCGACCATCGCGGCCTGTGCGCTCGCGGCGGTGCTCTACAAGGTGGTCACGAGCTCGACGGTCTCGGCCGCGCTCCAGTCGGTGATCGGGAAGGCGCTCAATGCGCAGATCTGAGGCCGTCCGTTCGGAGCGCGGGTCGGTGACGGCGGAGGCGGCCGTGGCGGTTCCGGTGCTGGTCGTGTTCGCGATGGCCCTGGTCTGGGCCCTGATGGCGGCCTCCGCCCAGATCCAGTGCGTGGACGCGGCACGGGCGGCGGCGCGGGCCGCCGCCCGGTCCGAGCCACGGGCCGTGGCACTGGAGGCCGCGCGTTCGGCCGCCCCGGAGGGCGCCGAGGTCACGCTGGGGCTTACGGGCGGTCTGTGGCGGGCGCGGGTGGAGGCTCCGACGCCGGGGCCGGGCGCCCTGGGCCTGACGCTCACGGCCGAGGCCGCCGCGTCGGCTGAGGACACCGTGGGGGCCTCAGACGACGGCGTGAAAGGCCCGGGACCGGGGGAGGCGGCGTCATGACCAGGGACCGGGGTTCGGCGAGTCTGTGGGTGGCGATGGCGGCCACCACGATATGCGTGGTGTTCGCGGCGGTGCTCGCCATGGGGCAAGCGGTGGTCGCCCGCCACCGGGCGGCAGCGGCGGCGGATCTGGCGGCCCTCGCCGCTGCCGACCACGCGCTGCTGGGGTCGGCGGACGCCTGCCGGAGAGCGGTCGATGTGGCGTCGGCGCAGGGGGCGGAGGTGGTGAGGTGCGCGCTGAGCGGGGGCATCGCGGATGTGACCGCCCGGGCCGCCTTCGGACCGTACGCCCCGACGGTCAGGGCCCGCGCGGGCCCGCCGCTGACGACGCTGCCGCCCGGAGGCGGGGAGGCCGTGCCATGAGATGACAGCGCGGCGCCGCACAGTGGCACTACTCCACGGCGGGCCCGACCGGCTCGGCCTCCGGGGTTTCCACGGCGGCCGGGTTCGGAGCCGATCTCAGCAGTTCGGTGAGGAGGCGTACGGCGCCTCGCTTGTGGAGGGGGTCGTTGCCGTTGCCGCACTTGGGGGACTGGATGCAGGACGGGCAGCCGGCGTCGCACTCGCAGGAGGCGATGGCCTCGCGGGTGGCCGCGAGCCACTCGCGGGCCGTCCGGAAGGCCCGCTCCGCGAATCCCGCGCCGCCGGGATGGCCGTCGTACACGAAGACCGTCGGCAGCAGGGTGTCCGGGTGGAGCGGCACGGAGACTCCGCCGATGTCCCAGCGGTCGCAGGTGGCGAAGAGCGGGAGCATCCCGATGGAGGCGTGTTCGGCGGCGTGCAGCGCGCCGCCGAGCTGCTCCGGATTGACCCGGGCCCGGTCGAGCTGGTCCTCGGTCACCGTCCACCAGACGGCTCGGGTCCGGAGCGTCCGTGGCGGGAGATCGAGCTTGCTCTCGCCGAGCACCTCGCCGGTGATGAGCCGGCGGCGCAGAAAGGAGACGACCTGGTTGGTGACCTCGACGGAGCCGTAGCAGAGGCGTCCGTCGCCCCACGGCACCTCGGTCTCGGTTTCGAGCACGGAGATGGCGGTGGTGTCGCGGGCGGTGGTGGAGTACGGCGGGGACGCCTCCTCGACCAGGGCGACCGAGTCCGCGAGATCGAGTTGCCTCACCAGATAGGTGCGGCCCTGGTGGAGATGGACGGCGCCGTCGTGGACGGAGGTGTGGGCGGCCGCCTCGTCGACCGTGCCCAGCAGCCGGCCGGACGCCGCCTCGACGATCTGGACGGGACGACCGCCCTCGCCCCGGATGTCGGCGAGGTCGGCGGCCCGCTCGCGGCGGGTCCAGTACCAGCCCGAGGCGCGGCGGCGCAGCAGGCCCGCGGTCTCCAGTTGCGGGAGCAGACCGGGGGCGGCCGGGCCGAAGAGCGTCAGATCGTCGTCGGTGAGCGGAAGTTCCGATGCCGCGGCACACAGATGGGGGGCGAGTACATACGGATTGTCGGGGTCGAGGACGGTGGACTCGACGGGCTGCTGGAACAGCGCCTCGGGGTGGTGGACGAGGAAGGTGTCCAGTGGGTCGTCCCGGGCGACCAGGATGGCCAGCGCCCCTTCCCCGGACCGCCCGGCGCGGCCCGCCTGCTGCCACAGCGAGGCGCGGGTCCCGGGGTAGCCGGCGATGACGACGGCGTCCAGTCCCGAGACGTCGATGCCGAGTTCCAGGGCGGTGGTGGCGGAGAGGCCGAGAAGCTCGCCGGAGTGCAGCGCGTTCTCCAGGGCGCGGCGCTCCTCGGGCAGATAACCGCCCCGGTAGGCGGCGACCCGGCGGGCCAGGGAGCGGTCCACCTCGGCGAGGCGTTCCTGGGCGATCACGGCGATGAGTTCGGCGCCCCGGCGGGACCGTACGAAGGCCACGGTGCGGGCGCCCTGGACGGTGAGGTCGGTGAGCAGGTCGGCGGTCTCGGCGGTGGCGGTACGGCGGACGGGAGCCCCCTTCTCGCCGTGCAGATCGGTGAGCGGGGGCTCCCAGAGGGCGAAGACCAGTTCGCCCCGCGGCGAGGCGTCGTCGGCGACCTCCCGTACGGCCAGGCCGGTCAGCCGTCCGGCGGCCACGGCGGGTTCCGCGGCGGTGGCCGAGGCGAGCAGGAAGACCGGATTCGCACCGTAGCGGGCGCATACGCGGCGGAGCCGGCGCAGCACCTGGGCCACATGCGAGCCGAAGACACCGCGGTAGATGTGGCACTCGTCGATGACGACATAGCGCAGGGAGCGCAGGAAGGAGGACCAGCGGGGGTGGGACGGGAGTATGCCCCGGTGCAGCATGTCCGGATTGGTGAGCACGTAGTTGGCGTACTGCCGGACCCATTCGCGCTCTTCGACGGGGGTGTCGCCGTCGTACACGGCGGGGCGCACACGGTTGCCGAGCGGGTCCGCCAGCGTCCGTACGGCCCGGCGCTGGTCGGCTGCGAGCGCCTTGGTCGGGGCGAGATACAGCGCGGTGGTGCCCCGGCCGTTGGCGGCCTCGGCCCCGTCGAGGAGCGTGGTGAGTACGGGCGCGAGATACGCGAGCGACTTGCCCGAGGCGGTGCCGGTGGCGATGACGACGGACTCGCCGTCCAGGGCGTGCTCGGCGGCGGCCGCCTGGTGGGCCCACGGGTGGTCGATCCCGGCCCGCAGAATGGCGTTGATCACTTCGGGCCTGATGCGGTCGGGCCAGACCGCATGACGGCCCGGGCGCGGGGGCAGGTGCTCCGTATGGGTGATGCGCGTAGCACGGTCCGCCCCCGCGGTGAGCCGGTCGAGGACCGTGGCCGGGGAGGGCCGGTCGCCCCCGCTCGCTGGGGGCCCACTGGGGTGGAGATTCCTGGCCATCGGGATCGAGTGTGTCACTGGTGTGACGGACAATGGGCTCAAGGCGTCGTGCGCGACTGCTGGTAAGTGATTGAATGCCATCGCGGCTGGCGATACGTCCCCTGGCTCCGTCGGGGAGACCCGAGGGGCGACCGCTCGATAGCAAGGTGCTGGAGGATCCGTGGACCTGTCCCTGTCGACTCGCAATGTGTCCGGCCCTGGTGGCGACCGTACGGTCGTCGAGGTCGGTGGCGAGATTGATGTGTATACCGCGCCCAAGCTGCGCGAGCAGTTGGTCGAGTTGGTGAACGACGGCAGCTACCACCTGGTTGTCGACATGGAGGGCGTGGACTTCCTCGACTCGACCGGTCTCGGCGTGCTCGTGGGTGGCCTCAAGCGTGTGCGCGCCCATGAGGGCTCGCTGCGTCTCGTGTGCAACCAGGAGCGCATTCTCAAGATCTTCCGGATCACCGGCCTCACCAAGGTGTTCCCGATCCACACCACGGTCGACGAGGCCGTGGCGGCCACCGACTGAGGCCGGCCGCAGCTTCCGGAAGAGGGCAGAGGCACCGGGCGTTCCGCCCGGATGCCCTCGCTCGTGAGTTCGCACGCTCGTACGTTCGAGGGGGATCGCATGGCCACCGTTGAACTGCGTTTCAGCGCCCAGCCCGAACATGTCAGGACGGCCCGCCTGGTGGCGGCCGCCGTGGCGCGCCGGGCCGGTGTCGACGAAGCAGTCCTGGACGAGGTCAGACTCGCGGTCGGTGAAGCATGCAGCCGGGCGGTCGGGCTGCATCGCAGCCATGGCATCACCGCCCCGGTGAGGGTCGTGCTGACCGAGGAGGAGAAGAACTTCTCCATCGAGGTCGGCGACGGCGTCACCGGCACCGGCGGCGGTGCCGGAGGCGCGGACTCGGGCACGCCCGATGGGGCGTCCTCCGGCGATCTCCATGACGGCGACGCCGAGGGCGAGGACGAGATGGGGCTCGCGGTGATCAGCGGGCTCGTCGACGATGTGGAAGTCACCTCCGGAGACGACGGTGGCGTCATCCGGATGAGCTGGCCGACGAATCCGGCCGTGGCGATGCCCTGAGCCGTGATGCTCCGAGCCGCGATCCCTTGATCGGACGGCTCTGCCGTCCTGCCTTGAAAGGCCCTGCTGAGCAGGGCCTTTCCTATTTCCCGGAAGATCGTCGATCATTTTATCAATGTGTTTATCCCATTACTTATTTTCATTGCGATCATTTGCTTACGGATAAGTCAAGGTCAATTACATGTGGCGTGCTCTGTTTTGATCAGGTTCTGCTCCCTACAATCCGTCCATCTTGAACGCTGAGCGTCAAGGAGGACGAATGGCGGGGCACTTCCATCCACAACTGTCCGAATACCCCACTTCTCTCGCGGCTGCGATACTCACGGACGACAACCGGCTCATCGTGATCGTCATCGCGGTGGTCGCGCTGGCGGCGCTGTTTGTCGCCCAGCTACTGGTCCGGCAGGTCCTGGCGGCCGGCGAGGGCACCGATTCGATGAAAGAGATCGCGGCGGCCGTACAGGAAGGCGCGAATGCCTATCTGGCCCGGCAGTTGCGCACCCTCGGCGTCTTCGCCGTCGTGGTGTTCTTCCTGCTGATGCTGCTTCCGGCCGACAACTGGTCGCAGCGCGCGGGACGTTCGCTGTTCTTCCTGGTGGGTGCGCTTTTCTCGGCGGCCACCGGTTACATCGGCATGCGGCTCGCCGTACGCAGCAATGTGCGCGTCGCCGCCGCCGCGCGCGAGGCGACCCCGGCGGAGGGCGAGCCGCAAAAAGATCTCACGGCCGTTTCGCACACGGCTATGAAGATCGCATTCCGTACGGGCGGTGTGGTCGGCATGTTCACGGTGGGCCTCGGCCTGCTCGGTGCCTCCTGCGTGGTCCTCGTCTACGCCGCCGACGCGCCCAAGGTGCTGGAGGGCTTCGGGCTCGGCGCCGCGCTGATCGCCATGTTCATGCGTGTCGGCGGCGGTATCTTCACCAAGGCGGCCGACGTCGGCGCCGACCTGGTCGGCAAGGTCGAGAAGGGCATTCCCGAGGACGATCCGCGCAATGCCGCGACCATCGCCGACAACGTGGGCGACAACGTCGGGGACTGCGCGGGCATGGCCGCCGACCTCTTCGAGTCGTACGCCGTGACGCTCGTCGCCGCGCTGATCCTCGGCAAGGCGGCGTTCGGGGACTTCGGGCTCGCCTTCCCGCTGATCGTTCCGGCGATCGGCGTGATCACGGCGATGATCGGCATCTTCGCGGTCGCCCCGCGCCGCGCCGACCGCAGCGGAATGAGCGCCATCAACCGCGGCTTCTTCATCTCCGCGGTGATCTCGCTCGCCCTGGTGGCCGTCGCGGTCTTCGTCTACCTGCCGTCCTCGTACGCCGGGCTGGACGGAGTGGACGACCAGGCGATCCTGACGCACTCCGGCGACCCGCGCGTGCTCGCCCTGGTCGCGGTCGCCATCGGCATCGTGCTCGCCGCGCTGATCCAGCAGCTCACCGGCTATTTCACCGAGACCACCAGGCGCCCGGTCAAGGACATCGGCAAGTCCGCCCTGACCGGCCCCGCCACCGTGGTGCTCGCGGGGATCGCCATCGGCCTGGAATCGGCCGTCTACACAGCGCTGCTGATCGGTCTCGCGGTGTACGGGGCGTTCCTGCTCGGCGGTACGTCGATCATGCTCGCCCTCTTCGCGGTGGCGCTGGCCGGCACCGGACTGCTCACCACCGTCGGCGTCATCGTCGCCATGGACACCTTCGGCCCGGTCTCCGACAACGCCCAGGGCATCGCCGAGATGTCCGGCGACGTCGAGGGCGCGGGCGCCCAGGTGCTCACCGACCTGGACGCCGTCGGCAACACCACGAAGGCGATCACAAAAGGCATCGCCATCGCCACGGCCGTACTCGCCGCGGCGGCGCTCTTCGGCTCGTACCGCGACGCCATCGCCACGGCCGTCGCGGATGTGGGTGCCACGGCGGGCGGGCTGACCCTCAGCCTGGACATCTCCCAGCCCAACAATCTGGTGGGCCTGATCCTCGGCGCCGCGGTCGTCTTCCTGTTCTCAGGACTGGCGATCAACGCGGTGTCGCGGTCGGCCGGTTCGGTGGTGTACGAGGTGCGGCGGCAGTTCCGCGAGCACCCCGGGATCATGGACTACACCGAGAAGCCGGAGTACGGGCGCGTCGTCGACATCTGTACGAAGGACGCGCTGCGCGAGCTGGCCACGCCGGGGCTGCTCGCCGTCCTCACCCCGATCGCCGTGGGCTTCTCGCTCGGGGTCGGGGCGCTCGGCTCCTTCCTGGCCGGCGCGATCGGCACCGGCATCCTCATGGCCGTCTTCCTGGCCAACTCGGGCGGTGCCTGGGACAACGCCAAGAAGCTCGTCGAGGACGGCCACCACGGCGGCAAGGGCAGCGACGCCCACGCCGCGACGGTGATCGGCGACACGGTCGGCGACCCGTTCAAGGACACTGCGGGTCCGGCGATCAACCCGCTGCTGAAGGTGATGAACCTGGTGGCGCTGCTCATCGCGCCGGCGGTCGTGCAGTTCAGCTACGGGAGCGACGCCAGCGCGGGGATCCGCGCCGTGGTGGCGGTCCTCGCCATCGCAGTCATCGTCGGGGCCGTGTACGTCTCCAAGCGTCGTTCCGTGGCGGTGGGCGACGGGGACGGCAGCGGCGGCGAGGGTTCCGGCGGCGGGAGCGAGAAGTCGCCCGATCCGGCGGTGGCTTCCTGATGGCCGGCCGGAGGTCCGACCGGGGCCCGTGACCGTACCGGCAGGTCCATGACCGTACCGGAGCGGCGGCGGGCGGGCGGCGCGGAAGGGACGCGCCGCCCGCCTGTGGGCACCACCGGGAACGCGTGGTGAGCGTGAGGGTTCTCTCCCTTGGTGCAAATGGCTGCAATAGCACACAGACTGGGCTACTGGGGCGCGGTTGTCGCCCACATGGCGTGTATGTTCCGGGGCCGAGAGCCTTGGAAGGGACCATCCGGTGAACAAGAAGCTTGTGGCCGCGCTGTCCGGCGGTGCGGTACTGCTCATGGCGCTGTCCGGTTGCAGTGACGACAGCGAGAGCAAGGTGAACGACTGGGCCAAGAAGGTCTGCGACCAGGTTCAGCCCGAGCTGAGCAAGATCGGGGCCGCCAACACCTCCATCCAGCAGGCGACCTCGGACAGCACCAAGCCCGCGGATGTCCAGAAGACCGACTCCGCGGCCTTCCAGTCCATCTCCGGCGCCTACAAGGCGCTGGGTTCCGCCGTGAACAGCGCGGGCGCCCCGCCCGTCGCCGACGGCGAGAAGACTCAGCAGGAGGCCGTCAAGGAACTCAACGCCACCTCCGCGGCGTACGCGAGCCTCCAGAAGAAGGTCGACGGGCTGGACACGAAGGACCAGGCGGACTTCGCCGACGGCCTCAAGGACGTCGCGGACGAGCTGGACAAGCTCAGCAAGAGCGGTGACCAGGCGCTCCGGCAGCTCCAGTCCGGCGCTGTCGGCGCGGCGATGGCGAAGCAGTCCGGCTGCCAGAAGACCCCGGCGGCGAATGCCGGCGGCACCGGCGCGCCCGCCGACGGCAGCTGACCCGGTCCGCCGGTCAGAGCCTAGGCTCCGACCGGCCCGACAGGCACCAGGCCGTACGGGCGTGACGGCGGTGGCGCGCTGCCAGGGTTGGGCAGCGCGCCTTCGCCCCGTGTCCCGTTCGCGTCGCGGCCCGTACGTCGTACGCCTGTGCCTCGTACCCCGTACCCCCGTACCTCCTGTGAACCCCGCAACTCCCGCTCTCGAACACCGCACCGCGGCCCGGTCCCCCGAACGGAGGGACCGGGCCGCGGGCCGTTGTCAGTGGCAGCCGCCACAATGGGCGGGTGAGTACGACCAGCCTTCCCACGCCCGACCACTCGACCCGACTCCGTGCGGCTCTGCTGGCCGCGGACTTCACCGTCGACGGCCTCCTCGACCTGCTCGGCGCGCCCGCGTACGCCGCGCTGGCCCGCAGCGAGACCGTGCCCGCGCTGCGCGCCACCCGTGGCGACACGCCGCTCGAAACGCTCGTACGGCTCTTTCTTCTCCAGAGGCCGGTCCCGGGGGAGCGCGCGGCGGCCGCGCTGCCGCTGGACGAGGCGCTGGCGGACGGCTGGCTGGTACGGGACGGGGCGGAGGTCCGCGCGACGGTGGATGTGCGGCCGTACGGCGGGCCGGCGGGGCAGGACTGGTTCATCGTCTCCGACCTGGGGCTCGCGGTCGGGGGCGCCTCAGGAGCGAGCGGCCATGACGAGGGGGTGGTGCTCGGCGTCGGCGGCGCCTCGACGACCCTGGCCGGGATCACCGTACGTACTCCTGTCGAGAAGGCGCTCGATCTCGGCACCGGCTGCGGTATCCAGGCGCTGCACGCGACCCAGCACGCCACACGGGTCACGGCCACCGATCTCAATCCGCGAGCGCTCGGCTTCACCCGCCTGACGCTGGCTCTGTCCGGCGCGCCGGCCGCCGAGTTGCGCGAGGGGTCGCTGTTCGAGCCGGTCGGGGACGAGACGTACGACCTGATCGTGTCGAACCCACCGTTCGTCATCTCGCCCGGCGCCAGGCTGACTTACCGGGACGGCGGGATGAGCGGGGACGATCTGTGCCGGACGCTCGTTCAGCAGGCGGGGGAGCGGCTGCGCGAGGGCGGCTTCGCGCACTTCCTCGCCAACTGGCAGCACGTGGAGGGGGAGGAGTGGGAGCAGCGGCTGCGCTCATGGGTGCCGGCCGGCTGTGACGCCTGGATCGTGCAGCGCGAGGTCCAGGACGTCACGCAGTACGCCGAGTTGTGGCTGCGGGACAGCGGCGACCACCGGGAGGATACGGAGGAGTACGCCGCGCGGTACGAAGCGTGGCTGGACGAGTTCGAGACCCTTAAGACCAAGGCCGTCGGCTTCGGCTGGATCACGCTCAGGAAGTCGGGCGCGGAGCGGCAGTCCGTTGTCGTGGAGGAGTGGCCGCACCCGGTCGAGCAGCCGCTCGGCGAGACCGTACGCGCGCACTTCGAGCGGCAGGACTATCTGCGCGCGCACGACGACGCGGGGCTGCTCACCGGGCACTTCGTCCTGGCGCCCGAGGTCGTCCAGGAGCAGGTGGGGCTGCCAGGCGCCGAGGATCCGGAGCATGTGGTGCTGCGGCAGCACCGGGGCATGCGGCGGGCGACGAAGGTCGACGCGGTCGCGGCCGGATTCGCGGGGGTCTGTGACGGGAGGCTGAGCGCAGGGCGGATCGTCGACGCGATCGCTCAGCTCATGCAGGAGGATCCGGTGCTGCTCCGTGACCGTACGCCGCAGGCGATCCGTCTCCTGGTGGAGGAGGGCTTTCTGGAACCGGCACCGACTTCTGTCTGACGGCGGACACGACGGGCGGGCGGCGCGGGGCGCCGGGCGGGGCGGGCATCGTGCGTGCTCGGGCCGTCGTGCGCGCTCGGTCGGTACGCACATGGTCGGCTGGTACGTACATGATCGGCGTGTGGGCCAAGGGCTCCCCGGGATCGGCCGGGCGGTCGGATGCGTAGGCGCGTGGGCGCGCGGCGGGGCGATGCCCCAGGGGCCGTTGCGGGCCCAGGGGCGCCTTGAGACGGTCCGATCCGGCCGAGTCTGACCCCGCTCGATCTGACTCGGTCCGGCTCGATCTGGCTTGCACAGGGCTTGACCGGCCCTGTCCGGAACGCCGCGCTGGGCCGTCCGGCGGCGGCCGGCCGACTGCCGAGGCCGACGGGACCGGCCCCGGGCGCGCCGTGGCTCCCAGCCGGTGCTGTGGCCTGCCGGGCGGCACCCGCGTACCGGCCGGAGCGGGCCGGGGGAACGCGTGCGGGGCGTTCACCCGGAATTCGTACCGCTGACGCCCCGAGGTGCCAGCCTCGGCCTCCTGGACCCTCGTCGCCTTACGGGGCGGCATCGCGCAAGGAGTGAGGTACGGGCATGGAAAGTGGGCCGGCGATCTTCGCGGGGGCGACATTCGCGCTGTTCGGCGCCGGGCTGCTGCTGTGGACCGGGGTACGCGTGCTCCATCGCGCACCCGTCGCCCACGGAATACGGCCTGCGGCCTCCATCACGCTCGCGACACTCTCGGGCGTGGTCTTTCTCGCTCTCGGCGTGTGGTGCTTCGGTCGTGTCTGATCCCGGTTCTCCGAGCCGGACCGGAACCTCCGGGCCATGATCGAACAGGTGCGCGCAGACCGCCGCCAGGCGGCTCGACCTGCACCGGACGGGTTTCGGAGCCCCGCGACCGGGGCAGCTTGAAGCACCCCGGCGGAACCCTGGCCACCGGTTCCCGACGCGACGGGCCCGGGGGTCCGGGCGGCAGGAATGGCTGGAGTCGGGTTACCGTTCGAGTGGCCGTTGCGGGCTTTTGCCGTTTGACACGGGGGCGGGTTGTACCGTCACACTCCGCAGCGAAGCAGCGTCACCGCTGGGCCGTCCGCGCCCGGCCGTGCCGTACGCCCGTACGGTGCCGTACGGGCCCACCGAGCGTCGACCGGAGAGAAGAGCGAAGTTGTCCCCGACCAGCGAGACCGCACACGGCGGCCGCCGACTCGTCATCGTCGAGTCGCCTGCCAAGGCGAAGACGATCAAGGGCTACCTCGGCCCCGGCTATGTCGTCGAGGCGAGCGTCGGGCACATCCGCGACCTCCCGAACGGCGCCGCGGAGGTGCCCGAGAAGTACACCGGCGAGGTGCGCCGCCTCGGTGTGGACGTCGAACATGACTTCCAGCCGATCTATGTGGTCAACGCCGACAAGCGGGCTCAGGTCAGAAAGCTCAAGGAGCTGCTGGCCGAGTCCGACGAGCTGTACCTCGCCACCGATGAGGACCGCGAGGGCGAAGCCATCGCATGGCACCTCCAGGAAGTCCTCAAGCCCAAGGTCCCCGTCAAGCGGATGGTCTTCCACGAGATCACCAAGGACGCGATCAGGGCCGCCGTCGCCAACCCGCGTGAGCTGAACTCGCGCATGGTCGACGCGCAGGAGACCCGCCGCATCCTCGACAGGCTGTACGGCTACGAGGTCTCGCCGGTCCTGTGGAAAAAGGTCATGCGCGGCCTCTCCGCCGGCCGGGTGCAGTCCGTCGCCACCCGGCTCGTCGTCGAGCGGGAGCGCGAGCGCATCGCGTTCCGCTCCGCGGAGTACTGGGACCTGACCGGTACGTTCTCCACCGGCCGCGCCGGAGACGCCTCCGACCCGTCCTCGCTGGTCGCCCGGCTGAACGCGGTCGACGGCCGGCGTGTCGCCCAGGGCCGGGACTTCGGCCCGGACGGACAGCTCAAGACCCCCCAGGCGCTGCACCTCGACGAGGCCAACGCACGCGCGCTCGCCGCCGCCCTGGAGAACGCCTCCTTCTCGGTCCGCTCGGTCGAGTCCAAGCCGTACCGCCGCTCCCCGTACGCCCCGTTCCGTACGACGACCCTCCAGCAGGAGGCCTCGCGCAAGCTGGGCTTCGGGGCGAAGTCCACGATGCAGGTCGCGCAGAAGCTGTACGAGAACGGCTTCATCACCTATATGCGTACGGACTCCACGACCCTCTCCGACACGGCGGTCTCGGCTGCTCGTGCGCAGGTCACGCAGTTGTACGGGGCGAGCTATCTGCCGGACAGGCCGCGCACGTACGCCGGCAAGGTCAAGAACGCGCAGGAGGCGCACGAGGCGATCCGGCCCTCGGGCGACCGTTTCCGTACACCCGCGGAGACGGGTCTGACCGGCGACCAGTTCAAGCTGTACGAGCTGATCTGGAAGCGGACCGTCGCCTCCCAGATGAAGGACGCGGTCGGCAACAGCGTCACCGTCAAGATCGGCGGTACGTCGAGCGACGGCCGGGACGTGGAATTCTCCGCCTCCGGCAAGACGATCACCTTCCACGGCTTCATGAAGGCGTACGTGGAGGGCGCGGACGACCCGAACGCCGAGCTGGACGACCGCGAGCGCCGGCTGCCGCAGGTGGCCGAGGGCGACGCGCTCACCGCCGAAGAGCTGTCCGTCGACGGTCACGCGACCAAGCCTCCGGCCCGCTATACCGAAGCGTCGCTGGTCAAGGAGCTGGAAGAGCGCGAGATCGGTCGTCCGTCGACATACGCCTCGATCATCGGCACCATCCTCGACCGCGGCTATGTCTTCAAGAAGGGCACCGCGCTCGTCCCGTCCTTCCTGTCCTTCGCCGTGGTCAATCTGCTGGAGAAGCACTTCGGCCGGCTGGTCGACTACGACTTCACGGCCAAGATGGAGGACGACCTCGACCGCATCGCGCGGGGCGAGGCCCAGGCCGTGCCGTGGCTGAAGCGGTTCTACTTCGGCGAGGGCGACGACAACGCGGGGCTCGCGTCGGGCGCGGGCAACGGCGACGGAGACCACCTCGGCGGTCTCAAGGAGCTGGTCACGGACCTCGGCGCGATCGACGCGCGCGAGATCTCGTCCTTCCCCGTCGGCGAGGGCATCATGCTGCGCGTCGGCCGGTACGGGCCGTATGTCGAGCGCGGCGACAAGGACGAAGAGGGCCATCAGCGAGCCGATGTGCCGGAGGACCTGGCGCCCGACGAGCTGACCGTCCAGTACGCGGAGGAGCTGCTGGCCAAGCCGAGCGGCGATTTCGAACTGGGCGCGGATCCGGTGACGGGCCATCAGATCGTGGCGAAGGACGGCCGGTACGGGCCGTATGTCACCGAGATCCTCCCGGACGGCACCCCGAAGACCGGCAAGAACGCGGTCAAGCCGCGTACCGCCTCGCTCTTCAAGTCCATGTCCCTGGATACGGTCACGCTCGACGACGCGCTCAGGCTGATGTCGCTCCCGCGGGTGGTCGGCAAGGACGCCGAGGGCGTTGAGATCACCGCGCAGAACGGGCGGTACGGCCCGTATCTCAAGAAGGGCACCGACTCGCGGTCGCTGGAGACCGAGGACCAGCTCTTCGGCATCACGCTGGACGAGGCGCTGGCGATCTACGCGCAGCCGAAGCAGCGCGGGCGGGCCGCGGCCAAGCCGCCGCTGAAGGAGCTGGGTACGGACCCGGTGAGCGAGCGGCCGGTGGTGGTGAAGGACGGGCGTTTCGGGCCGTACGTCACCGACGGCGAGACGAACGCGACCTTGCGGACCGGAGACAGCGTCGAGGAGATCACTCCGGAGCGCGGGTACGAACTGCTCGCGGAGAAGCGCGCCAAGGGGCCGGCCAAGAAGACCGCGAAGAAGACGGCCAAGACTGCGGCGAAGAAGGCTCCGGTCAAGAAGGCGACGACGGCGAAGAAGGCCGCCGCGAAGACGACGGCGTCGAAGACCGCGTCGGCGGCCAAGAAGACGGCGTCCTCGAAGGCGGCGGCGTCGGCGAAGACGGACGAGTGACGGACCGGGAACGGTAGGGCGCGCGCCGGCTGATTGCGGTGCGTGGGTGGCTGGTTGGCCGCGGTGCGGCTGACCGCGGTGCGGTTCGTTCACGGTGCGGTTCGTTCACGGTGCGGTTCGTTCACGGTGCGGTTCGTTCACGGTGCGGTTCGTTCATGGGGCGGCACGGCGCGGTTCGTGCGGGAGCCTGGTCGGCGGCGGGCGGTCCGCGTTGTTCCGGGTTGCCGGGCGCGATGGGCGCCCGCATGTTCGGACGGGGACACCAGGGAGTCAACAGCTCCCGATAGGCTGGCCGAATGACGCGAGCCGAGCAGCCAACGGTCGTGAGCCCCACCTCCGACTCCGACGCACTTGCCGCAGACTCACGAGAGCGTGCCGTGCGATCTCTGCTGCGCCTTCCTCCGCTGAGGCGGTTGTGGGGCGCGCAGTTCGCCGGCGGCGTCGGCGACGTACTCGCCGTACTCGTGCTTCTGCTGCTGTCGTTGCAGGCGGCGATCGCCGAGGGCTCGTTCGGAGCGGGATACCGGGGCGCGGCGTTCGCCGTCGCGGCGGTGTTCGGCGCCCGGGTTCTCGCGACGCTGCTGTTCGGGGCGGTCCTGCTCGGGCCGCTGTCGTCGCTGGTCGAGCCGGGCAGTGGCGTACGGTCCGCACGGTCTGCGCCCAAGGCCGTGGCAGCGCCTGTGGACGAGGCGGCCGGCGGGGCGGGTGACGCGCCCAAGAAGCGGGCCAAGCAGGCCAAGCAGGCCAAGGACGGTGGGCCGCTGGACCGCCGCTGGACGATGATCGTCGCGGATGTGCTCCGCCTTGTGCTGCTCATCATCGCGCCGCTGTGGCTCGACTGGTCGCCGGACCGCGCGCTCCCGATCCTTCTCAGTACCGTCTTCGTGCTGGGGGTCGCCGAGCGGTTCTGGACGGTCTCCAAGGAGAGCGCCGCGCCGGCCCTGCTGCCGGCCCCGCCGCTGGAAGGCGCCGCGGTACGGCCGCTGCCCGACCACCTCGACGCGCTGCGCCGGCTCTCCCTCCGTACGACGTTCGCCTCGGTGCCCGTCGCGGCGGCGGTCCTGCTGGTGGCCACGCTGGTCGCCGGCCTGATCGGCGCGGGCGTCGACTGGTTCTCGCTGCATCAGGCGGCGCTCGGCTCGTATGTCGCGGCGGGGCTGTTCGCCGCGTCCGTGTCCACGCTGTACTTCCTGGAGCTGCCGGACGGGCATACGCCCCGGCCGCGGTCGCCGCTCGAAGGGCTGCGGCGGCCGTCCGCGGTGGGCGGTGCCGGTGCCGGTACGGGTGTCGGCGCGGGCGCCGACGGTGCTGACGGCGGCGGTGCTGGTGGCGCCGGCGGCAGTGGTGGCGGCCGGGACAAGGGGCGTACGGGAGCGCTGCCTCTGCTGGTCCTCGCCTGCGGCGCGATCGCGGCGGCCATCGCGTCCGCCGTGGCCGTCGCCGTACTGCACGCCAAGGACCTCGGCGGCGGTCCTGTCGCCTTCGCTCTGCTGGTCCTCGCCCTGACCGGTGGTACGGCACTGGGCATCCGCGGCGCCGCGAAGGTGCTGCCCTCGCTGTCGCGGCGGCGTCTGTTCGCGCTGGCGATCGCGGTCACCGGTATCGCGTTGCTGGCCATGGGGCTGGTGCCGGACACGGCGACTGTGGTGTTCCTCGCGCTGTTCGCGGGCATCACGGCCGGGGTCGTGGCGAGTACTGGCCACGCGCTTATCGACCTGGAGGCGGAGGAGTACCGTCGTAATCGAGTCACCGAACACCTGCAAGCCGTCGTAAGGGTCTTTGTCGCACTCGGCGTGGTTGTCGCCCCCCTCGTCGCCGCGGCCATCGGCCCGCACCGCCTCGCCAATGGAACCTTTGTCTTCGCGCACGACGGCGCGGCCTTCACGCTGATGCTGGTAGGCGCGCTGTTGCTCCCGGTCGCGGCGGTCGTCCTGGCCAAGACGGACGACCGTTCAGGGGTGCCGCTGCGTCGTGACCTCCGCGACGCGCTGCGCGGTGGCGCCGATCCGGCGCAGGCTCCCGCCAAGAGCGGCTTCTTCCTCGCGGTCGAGGGAGGAGACGGCGCCGGCAAGTCGACCCAGGTCGAGGCGCTGGCGGAATGGATCCGTGCCAAGGGCCACGAAGTGGTGGTCACCCGCGAGCCAGGAGCCACGCCCGTCGGCAAGCGCCTGCGCTCGATCCTGCTGGATGTGTCGAGCGGAGGTCTGTCGAACCGCGCGGAGGCGCTGCTGTACGCGGCCGACCGCGCCGAGCATGTCGACTCCGTCGTGCGCCCCGCCCTGGAGCGCGGCGCGATCGTCATCTCGGACCGCTATATCGACTCGTCCGTGGCGTATCAGGGCGCGGGGCGCGATCTCTCGCCGACCGAGATCGCCCGTATCTCGCGCTGGGCGACGGACGGGCTCGTACCGCACCTGACCGTGCTGCTCGATGTCTCGCCGGAAACGGCACGCGAGCGGTTCACGGAGGCGCCGGACCGGCTGGAGTCCGAGCCGGCCGAGTTCCACCAGCGGGTACGGTCGGGTTTCCTGACCCTGGCCGCCGCCGACCCGGGTCGGTATCTGGTCGTCGACGCCGCTCAGGAGCCCGAGGCGGTCACCACGGTCGTACGGCACCGGCTCGACCAGATGCTGCCGCTCTCCGAGGCCGAGGTGAAGGCCCAGGAGGAGGCGCGGAAGGCCGCCATCGAGGAGGCCCGGCGCAGGGCGGAGGAAGAGGCCGCGCGCAAGGCCGAGGAGGAGCGGCTGGAGCGCGAACGCCAGGCGCAGCTCGCCAAGCTCCGCGCCGAGGAGGAGGAGCGCAAGCGCCGCGAGCTGGAGGAGGAGCGGCAGCGCGAGGCCGAGCGGCAGGCGGAGGAGGCCAGGCAGCGTGCCGAGGAGGCGCGGCGGCTGGCCGAGGAGGAGCGCAAGCGGCGGGAGGCCGAGGAGCGGGCGTACGAAGCGGAGCAGGCGCGTCTCAGGCGGCAGGCCCAGGAAGAGGCGAGGCTGCGCGCGGAGGCCGAGGAGCGGCGCCGTGAGAAGCAGCGCAGGGCGGAGGAGTCGCTGCTCCGGGCCGAGGAGGCACGGAGGCTGGCGGAGGAGGCAGAGGCTTCGTCGGCCGGGGGCGCCGGAGGTAGTGGTGGCGCTGGAGGTGGCGGAACCGGTGGGCCTGGTGCGGCCGCCGGGAGCGCCGGGGCTTCGGGTGCGTCTGCCGGCTCCGGGATTTCGCCGATTTCGCCGAATGAGATCACGGTGCCCACGCGCCTCGTGAAGCAGCCGCTTGCCTCGGACGACGTGACGCAGGAAGTTCCGGCGGTACGGCCGCCGGATCTGTGGAAAAGGGATGTGCCGGACGCCGAGGAGACGGCGGTCATCCCGCAGGTGCCGGAGCGGCCCGAGCGTCCCGAGCGGCCCGAAGTGCCTAGCTGGGCACGTAAGGCCGACGAGACGGCGGTGCTTCCGGCGGTCCAGCCCGAGCAGCCCGTACGGGACGCCGATCCGGCCGACCGGGTGCCGCAGGGATTCTTCCGTGAGGACGAACCCGCTCCGCGCGGGGACGGCGGCAATGAACGTACGCGGGAGCTGCCGCAGTTCGACCCGCAGGACAGTGCGGTACGGGAGCCGGAGCCGCCGTCGGAGCGCCCGCGTCGGCGTTCGGACTGGGCGGAGGAGACACCGCTCGACGATCTTCCGAGCCTGGCGGACGAACTGCTCGGCCCGCGCGAGGACGACGACGAGCCCGACAGCAGGCGCCGTCGCCGGTAGGTCGATGCCGGCCGGGGTAGGTCGATGCCAGCCGGCTGGTCCGTGCTGGCTCCGGCCGGCCCTGCTGGATTCGGGTGGTGTGGCCGCGGCTCGGTGCTGAGTGTTCGAGTGGCGTGTTCGCGCCGGTGGGGCCGGGCTGTCAGACCCCGGCCCCACAATGGATTCCGATCCGTACGCGCAGAACGGCCGTACGCGCAGAACAGCAGGGCAGCAGACGGTAAGGAGGCGGTGACGGCGTATGACCGTATGGGAAGACCTGGTCGGGCAGGACCGCGTTCACGCGGCGCTGTCCGCCGCCGCCCGTGACGCGGACGCGCTCGTGACCGCGGACGCCTCGGGCACCCCTCCGCCGGAGGCGTCGAAGATGACGCACGCGTGGCTGTTCACCGGACCGCCGGGGTCGGGCCGTTCCACCGCGGCCCGCGCCTTCGCCGCAGCTCTCCAGTGCGTGAGCCCGGACCGTGCGCTGGGTGGTGAGCCGGGCTGCGGGTTCTGCGACGGGTGTCACACGAGCCTGATCGGCACGCACGCCGACGTCGAGGTGATCCGTACCGACCTGCTGTCCATCGGCGTCAAGGAAACCCGCGAGCTGGTGCGCCGCGCCCAGCTCTCCCCGGCCGTGGGCCGCTGGCAGGTCATCGTGCTGGAGGACGCCGACCGCCTCACCGAGGGCGCGGGCAATGTGCTGCTGAAGGCGGTGGAGGAGCCGGCGCCCCGTACGGTCTGGCTGCTCTGCGCGCCCTCGCTGGAGGACGTGCTGCCCACCATCCGCTCGCGCTGCCGTCATCTCACACTGCGTACCCCACCGGTGGAAGCCGTCGCCGATGTCCTGATACGGCGCGACGGCATCGAGCCCGAAGCGGCCCATGCCGCCGCCCGTGCCACCCAGGGACACATCGGCCGCGCCCGTCGGCTCGCCACCGACGAACGGGCCCGCGCCCGCCGCGCCGCCGTTCTCAAGCTGCCGCTGCGCGTGGACGACATGGGCGGCTGCCTCAAGGCGGCGCAGGAGCTGATCGACTCCGCGACGGAGGACGCCAAGCAGGTCGCCGAGGATGTGGACGCCAAGGAGACCGAGGACATGAAGGCCGCACTCGGCGCCTCGGCGGGCGGCCGGATGCCCCGGGGCACGGCGGGGGTGATGAAGGAGCTGGCCGACCGCCAGAAGCGGCGCTCCACCCGTACGCAGCGGGACAGTCTCGATCTCGCCCTCACCGAGCTGACCGGGTTCTACCGCGATGTGCTGGCGCTCCAGTTCGGCTCGCGGATCGCGCTCGCCAACGGGGACATACAGGACGCGCTGGACCGGGTCGCCCGCGCCTCGACGCCGGAGCGGACCCTGCGCCGGATAGAGGCGATCGCGGCCTGCCGCGAGGCGCTGGACCGCAATGTGGCGCCGCTGCTGGCGGTGGAGGCGATGGCGGTGTCGCTGCGCGCGGGCTGATGGGGCACGGGAGGCAGCGGGGGCGTGCGGAGCCGGCAGGGCATGTGACGGGGCACGCGGGCCGATGAGCGGTCTATTCACCCGTACGAGTACCGACAGGCGGCGTACGCCATCCGGCGGCTAGGCTCCCGGAATGGACAACAGGCGTCTGTTCCGTGCCACCGCCACCGCGTTGGCCGCAGCCGGTCTACTGATCTTCGGCTGCACTCCGGCCCCGGGCTCGTCGGCCCCGGATTCGAGTGGCCCGGGTTCTTCGGCGCTGGATTCGACGGCGCTCAAGAAGTTCTACGACCAGAAGCTGAAGTGGCGTTCGTGCGGGGTCCCGGGATTCCAGTGCGCCACGATGAAAGCCCCGCTCGACTATGCGAAGCCGGACGGCACCGAGATCCAACTGGCCGTTTCCCGCAAGAAGGCCACCGGCCCCGGCAAGCGCCTCGGCTCCCTCCTGGTCAACCCGGGCGGCCCCGGCGGCTCGGCGATCGGATACCTCCAGGGGTACGCGGGCATCGGCTACCCGGCCCCGGTCCGCGCCCAGTACGACATGGCGGCCATCGACCCGCGCGGTGTCGCCCGCAGCGAACCCATCGAGTGCCTCACCGGCCCGGAGATGGACGCGTACACGCAGGTGGACCAGACTCCCGACGACCAGGCCGAGAGCGGGCTGCTCGCCGCGTCGTTCAAGAAGTTCGCGCAGGGCTGTGAGAAGCGGTCCTCCGGGATCCTGTCGCATGTCTCCACGGTCGAGGCCGCCCGTGACATGGACATCTTCCGCGCCGTGCTGGGCGACGAAAAGCTGTCGTACGTGGGCGCCTCGTACGGCACGTTCCTGGGCGCGACCTACGCCGAACTGTTCCCGCAGCGCGCCGGCCGCCTGGTCCTCGACGGCGCGATGGACCCATCTCTGCCGGCCCGCGACCTGAACCGTGACCAGACGGCCGGCTTCGAGACCGCCTTCCAGTCCTTCGCCCAGGACTGCGTCCAGCAGCCGGACTGCCCTCTCGGCAGCACCACCGCGGCCGAGGTCTCGGCCCGGATGAAGGCCTTCTTCCTGACGCTGGACGCCAAACCGGTGCCCACCGGCGAGAGCCGCCCACTGGGCGAGTCCCTCGCCACGACTGGTGTGATCGCCGCGATGTACGACGAGTCCGCCTGGCCCCAGCTCCGCGAAGCCCTCGCCTCGGCCATGGAAGGCGACGGTTCCGCTCTCCTGGCACTCGCCGATTCGTACTACGAGCGCGAAAGCGATGGCTCATACGCCAATCTGATGTACGCCAACTCCGCCGTGAACTGCCTGGACCTCCCGCCCGCCTTCACCACCCCCGAAGAGGTCACCCAGGCCCTCCCCGCCTTCGAGCAGGCCTCCCCGGTCTTTGGCAAGGGCCTCGCCTGGGCATCCCTGAACTGCGCCTACTGGCCCACCAAGCCCACCGGCACCCCCCACCGCATCGAGGCGAAGGGCGCGGCCCCGATCGTCGTCGTCGGCACCACCCGCGACCCGGCCACCCCTTACAAATGGGCCCAGTCCCTCGCCACCCAGCTCTCCTCCGGCACCCTGCTCACCTACGACGGCGACGGCCACACGGCCTACGGCCGCGGCAGCGACTGCATCGACACGGCGATCAACACGTACCTCCTGGAGGGCACCCCGCCGCCTCCCGCCAAGAAGTGCTCCTGACCTGCACAAAGACCCCCACCCCAGGGGTGTACGGAGCACCCCCGGAAACTGTGTAGACTTGGCGGCGCCGCAGACCACACTATGGTCCACACGGCCTGCCGCCTTAGCTCAGTTGGCCAGAGCAACGCACTCGTAATGCGTAGGTCTCGGGTTCGAATCCCGAAGGCGGCTCAGAAAAACCCCAGGTCACATAGCCCGTGACCTGGGGTTTTCTGTTGCTCGGGGCATGGCGCGGCACACGGCTGGGGTGCTGTGGGATGGCTTGCGTGAGCGGTGCGTGAGCGGAGGGGGATCGGCCCTACTTCTTGGGCCTCTTCCGCCGGTCCTTCTTCGTGCCCTTGGCCTCGGCCTTCTTGGCTCGCTTGGCCTTCTTCCGGGCTTTCTCCGCCTTGCGTGTGGCCTTTTCGGCTTCCACCTTGCGCTGGAGCGGAACCAGCTTGGCGGTGGCCTCGGCGGCGTTCTTACCGACCTGAGGCAAGACGCTCTGGTAAATGTCCCGCGTGATGCGGGTGTCGCTGTGCCCGAGCGTGTCCGACACGATCTTGATGTCGATGTCGGCGGCGAGCATGAGGGTGGCAGCGCCGTGGCGCAGGTCGTGCAGCCGGATCGGCGGGAGGCCGGAGGCGGCGACGAGCCGCTCGAAGAGGTCGGTGACCTTGCCGGGGTGGAGCCAGGAGCCGTCTTCCTGGGTGAAGACATGGCCGGTCTCGACCCAGGCCGAGCCCCACTCCGTGCGGTCGGTGTCCTGCTGTTCGCGGTGCCGCTTCAGGACGTTGACGGTGTCGTCGTCGAGCGCGACGACGCGGTAGCCGCTGTCGGTCTTGGGATCGGATGCCTCGATCTCCCAGCCGTCCTGCACGAGTTGGGAGGAAACCGTGAGGGAGTGAGTGTCGAGGTTCGTCTCCGACCACGGCTGCCCGCACGCCTCTCCGCGGCGCAAACCCCGGAAGGCGATCAGGTGCCACATCGCGTACAGCCGGTCCTCGGCGACGAAGTCGAGGAAGGCACCGGTCTGTGCGGGCGTCCAGACCATCACCGGCGACGGCTTCTCGCCCGTCTGCTCCCACTTGGCGACCCGCTCGTCCGTCCACACCAGCGCCTTCGGCTTGCGCACGGGGTCGATCTCGACGTGAGCGGCCGGGTTGAACGTGATGACCTGCTGCCCGATCGCGTCGTTCAGGGCCGCGCGGAGGGTGGCCTTGACGTGCAGGCGTGTGGCGGGACCGGTGATGCGGCGGAAGGGCGGCATCTCGTCGATCGCGGCCTTCATCGCCTTGCGGCGGGCACGGTTCTCCGTGCCCTTCCACGGCACGGTCGCCAACTCGTCGATCGCGGCTCGCCGTTGGGCGTTGTCCTCCAGGATCTGGGCGTTGGCGTCGCGGATGGCGGTGAACATGTCGCTGAGGTGGCTGACGCGCAGCCGGTCGAGGCGCCGGTTCCCGATGTGCGGCTTCAAGTGCACGCGGATATCGGTCTCGTAGCGGTTCAGGCCGGACTTGCGTATGCGCTTGCCCGCCAGCCAGCGGTCGAGCCACGCGGCGACGGTCAGGCTGCCGATGAGGTCCTGGCCGGCGTTGAGGCGTCGCCTCGTCTCCTCGACGTCGGGCAGGGGAGCCTTCTCGCTGCTGACTTCCGCCAGCATGGCGGCGATCAGTTCCGTGCCCTCGGGGTCGTCGGACTCGGCCAGGCCCAGAAGAGCGCGGACGTGGTCGAGGTCGGCCTGGGCGGCCTTGCGGCTGTCGTAGCCGCCACGGGCGAAGGACCTGCGGCTGCCGTCCTCACGCGGCGGCAGCTCCTGGCGTATGGAGTAGGTGCAGTGGTTCCTGCTGTTGCGCTTGGGGCAGGACGTGCCGAGTTCCTTGCCGGTCTTCGGGTCGCGGCAGGAACAGCGGCGGTAGGTGGAGCCCTTCAAAGATCATTCTCCTCAGTGGAGTTGGCGTCGCTGCCTGGTTCGGGTGGGTCGACGTCGGCGAGTTCGGGTGGCAGGTAGGGGAGGAGGCCGCGGTCGCGGCGGATGAAGGAGCGGGCTACGCGGAGGCGTTGCTTAGCCATGTCGATGCGCTCCAGGCAGGCGGCCTGGTCGCGCAGGGCCTCCGCCCGTCCTGTGGCACTGGTGGCCCGCTTGACGGCGTACTGCGCGTAGCTCTCGCTGGCCATCGCGGAGCGCGCCTCGCCGAGGGCCTCGATGTGCTCGCGCTGATAGCGGAGCATGTCGCGGTCGGCCAGGGAGCCGCTGTCCTGAGCGGTGAACCAGCACATGGCCTCCCACGGAGCAATGCGGTGCTCGTACGGGAGCCGCTGGACCTCGGCGATGTAACCGATTGGGTAGATGAGGCAGATCGGGTTCGTGTGCAGTGCCTTGGCCAGGACCATGACGTCGACCAGGGGCAGGTTGGCGCGGCGGCCGGATTCCATATTGGCGATGACGTTGCGGGGGATCGGGTGGCCAAGCTCCTCGCACTGGTCGGCGAGGTCCTGGGCGCTCATGCGCAACTCCTTCCTTCGGCGTCGGACCTCAGCGGCCACGGTGGCCATGACGTGGTCGGCCCACTCAGGGACGTCGTCCTCGTCGTCGTATCCAGCATCGAGAATGTGTTGTGTCATGAGGACACATTAGCTTCGCCATCCTGGATTTAGTGGCCTGGAGCCGGGCGTGATCGTCACGTTCGCCGAGGGCTCAGTCATGGATGGAGCACGTGTGCGTGAGAGCGAACCCGCCGGCCGGGCGAGGGGCATGAGTCGCGAGGAGCTGTTGGAGCTTCCTGCTGCTGTTGACCTGGAGACCGGCAATCGGGCGTTGGGGCTCGGACGGAGCAAGGGGTACGAGCTGGCGAAGCGCGGCCAGTACCCGTGCAGGGTGCTGCGGCTGGGCAACGCCTACCGGGTGGTGACCGCGGACCTGTTGGCCCTGCTGGGGCTGGCTGCATGAGGAGACGCGTACGTAGCAGACGCTTCTGCGCTGAGCTGACACAGAAACGCTGGACTGTGGCGGGGCGTGGACGTACTGTCCGTGTTCCCTCGCGGTACCCGAACGCTCGCGAGAAGGGGGAGAGCCCCCGGCGGTGCAACGCCGGAGGCCCGATGACGCCCCACCAGTCCCATGTGAACCGACCCGGCGGCCAGGGCGTGCGAGCCCGCAACCGCCAGAGGAGCCGCCGAGTGCAACCCGAGAACCCCGAGTCCTATTCCGCCCCCGCCCAGGCGATTTGGCCCGCAGCGGCCATCCCCGGCCAGCCCGGCGCCCACCTGCGCGCCGCACAGGCTGACAGTGCCGATCCGGGTCTGAGCGGCGATGTGGACGCCCGCAGCGCCGACGAGGCGGAGGCGCCGCGCGGGTTGGAGGAGATACCCGATGCGGAGCCAACGCACGGCTCCCAGCTGCTGGGCGAACTGCGCGCGCAGCTCGCCCAGTTCGTGATCCCACCCTCACAGGAGGCTCTGGACGCGATCACCTTGTGGGTGATGGCGACGCACCTGCAGTCCGCTTGGCAGCACGCCCCGCGCCTGGCGGTGGTGGGACCGGCGAAGCGGTGCGGCAAGTCGCGGCTGCTGGACGTGCTGACCGAGACGGTCCACGATCCGATGCTGACCATCAACACCACACCCGCGGCGATCTTCCGCTCGATAACCGAGGAGCAGCCGCCCACTCTGCTGGTGGACGAGGCGGACACCATCTTCGGTACGCCGAAGATGGCGGAGAAGAACGAGGAGATGCGCGGCCTGCTCAACGCCGGTCACCAGCGCAACCGCTACGTGACCCGGGTGGTCGGCAACGACCACACCCCACACCGGTTCGCCACCTTCGCCATGGCGGCGATCGCGGGAATCGGTGACCTGCCCGACACGATCATGGACCGGGCGGTGGTGATCCGGATGCGGCGCCGGGCCGAGGGCGAGAAGGTCAAGCCCTTCCGCTCCCGCCGCGACATCCCGGCCCTGCACGATCTGCGCGACCGCATCGCCGCGTGGGCCTGGCCCCTGCTGGACGAGGCCGCGAACTTGGAGCCGGACATGCCGGTCGAGGACCGTGCTGCGGACACCTGGGAGCCCCTGGTCATCGTCGCCGACCTGGTAGGTGGGCACTGGCCCCGGTTGGCGCGGGTCGCGTGTGCGCGGATGGTCGCCGCAGAGGCGGCGGCCGAGGAGGATCACCCGAGTGGTGCGCGGATCCTCGCCGACATTCGTCGGGTCTTTGTCGCCCAGCGCGAGGTGGACAGTCTGTCCACCGAGGAACTCCTCCACCACCTGCGCCAGGACCCCGAAAGCCCGTGGGCCGAGTGGGGACGCAGCGGGCTGACCGCCCGTGAGCTGGGCAGGATGTTGCGAGAGTTCGGCATTACATCCGGCAACGTCCGCATGGCCGACCGGACCCAGCGCAAGGGCTACATGCGCAACAAGTTCCTCGACGCCTGGCGCCGGTACTGCCCCACCGTCCACCCCGTCGACGCCGACCCCGCTCCCGGCGAGGGCTGACCCCGCCGCCCCTGGTTGCCGTCCGTGCCGTCCCTGCCGTGATCTCGCAGGTCACACGGCCTACAGACAAGACGGCAACCGGGTCCGAGACGGCAACGCGATCATGACCAGCGTGTTGCCCGCTCGAGACGCTGTCCCGATCCGTCTTGCGACGTCCTAGGCGTCCTTGCCGTATCAGCTCAGGTCACAGCCCTGCTCGCCGAGACGGAAGACGCAACGCCACCGTCTCGACTCGGGCGCAGCCACCCCGAGACGGGCTCAGGCCCAGCGAACCGCCTGAGCCCCCTCGCGACCGGGCCGAAGACGCCGACAGCACCCGCCAAGACGGAAGACCGAGGCCGCTGCCGTACCCGCCCCGACCTGCGCTTGCAACGGCCAAGACGGCAAAGACGCACCACACCGAAACCACAGGAGTACCCCGCTTGAGGACCCTCCCCGTCTCTGATCCACCGCACCACCAGCCGCCGAGTGACCGGCCCGGCAAGGGGCGGCCGACGATGACGAAGCATGATGCCGAGCGGTACGTGCTCATCATGGCTGGCCTGGTCATCGTCGCCCTGACCGGCGGAGCGTTCTGGCTCTCCTACGCGCACCTGGCCGACGTCGCCGGCCAGCACGGGCTGGGAGCGTCACCGATCCGCCGCTGGGCGTGGCCAGCAACCCTGGATGCGTTCATCGTCGCGGGTGAGCTGCTCATGCTCCGCGCGGGCCTGCGCCGCGTCACCGACCGATGGGCCATCGTCGTGACCGCCATCGGTTCGGTTGGCTCCATCGCGCTGAACGTCGCCGGGGTTAGCGGCACGGGCAACGCCAGCACCGTCCCGTTCCTTGACTATGTGGTCGCCGCGGTTCCTCCGGCCGCCGCGATGGTCGCCTTCGGCGTGCTGATGCGGCAGATCCACCAGCTCATCGAGCGGCCTGTCGACCACTCGGTCCCACGCTCCAAGCAGGTGCCGGAACCATCGGCCACCACATCCGTCCAGACCACCGAGCCGTCGACCACGGCAGTCGGCCAGCCTGCGGAGGCTCCGGTCGAGCTCGTCCGGCCCGCCGAGCTACTGGTTGAGCCCGGTCAGGCCACTGAGCGACCGGCCGCCGTATCCGTCCAGTCGCCGGATTCGTCCTCCGGCGCTGCAGAGGGCAAGCCGCGCGGTGGCCGTCCACCCGGCGCCCCGCTTGAGGCACTCGTGGAGATCGGCCGGGCAGCTGCCGCTGAGCAGGACAAGCTCACCCGGGCCGTCGTCCGAACGGCAGTTGAGGACAAGGGGCTGACGATCGGCAGTAAGCGGCTGACCGAGGTGATGGACATCCTCCGGGCCGAGCGTGAAGCCTCCGCCGAGACCGATCCGGCCAGCGGCTGACCGGAACCCCTGCCGGGTGACCGGAACCCTTTCCGATCACCCGGCCTGCCAGTCACCGCCCCAGACATCTCGTGATCGTCCACACCTGTGGATGAGGCGGTGAGTGTCCGAACTCCATCTGACTTTCCTGTTGACCCGCAGGCACTCCCCGCCCCTCTCCGGAGAACCGCCCATGACGCACGATCCGCTCCGCCCCGAGAACGCCCCCGACGAGCCGCTGCCGCTGATGAAGTCCCCTACGCTGATGGATCGTTGGCGCCGTGCGTTCGGGCGGGCTGCCCTTGGCGGAGCCAGTAGTACCCCGAGTCCGACTCACGGCCGGTTTTCGGGGATCTCCGCCCCGGGGGTGGCGGAGGAGACCCAGCGCCAGGGGGCGCCGGGCCGGGGGGTCGGGGCCGAGGGCGGCCCCGACCAGGACATGCTCCACGTCGTTCAGCGCGAGATCCTCCGCCCCGTGCGCGAAGACGTTGCCGCCGCCGGCGAACCCGCCGTGAAGAGCGCGCAGCCCACGAT
>NZ_LATD01000530.1 GCF_000981895.1 Streptomyces odonnellii
CGGTCTCGTGGGCTCGGGGTGTGTATAAGAGCCGCGCCCCGCACGGCGCGCCGCCCGGCGCGACGGCCTCGGGCGCCGCCCCCCACCCGGCCCACCATGTCGGCAACGCGCTGCGCGCGGTCAAGGTCTTCGTGAGCACCGCGTTCCGGGTGGCGGTCCTCGGAGAGTACGCGGAGGAGGCCGGCATCCGGCGCCGCCCGACCCCATGAGCTGAGAGCGCTCTCGGCGTTCTCGGCGGCCGCGCCCGTCCGTACCGTCCCCAGACCGCTCCCGCACCGTCCCGTACCCCTCTGAGCACCGCTTACGATGGTCACCGTTGCTGCGCGGCACGCCTGATCCACTAGGGTCGCGGCCGTGACCTACCCGACCGTGACCCTCCGCTCACTCGCCGCAGTGGGCGCGCTCGCCCTGTCGCTGGCCGTGTTCGCCACCCTCTGCGTCGCCCGGCGCATCCCCATGGCCGACACGCTCGTCTACCGCGCGGAAGGCGCGGCGGTCGTCGGCGGCACCGACCTCTACGGGTTCACGGTCACCCAGTGGCAGCTCCCCGCCACCTATCCGCCCTTCGCCGCGATCCTCTTCGTACCCACCACCTGGCTGCCCGTCGACGCCCTCAAGGTCGTCTTCGTGATCGGGAACGTCGCGCTGCTGGCCCTGTTCGTACGGCTGTCCTGGCGCTTCGCGGGGCTGCCGGCCGGTCCCGTACCGCTGCTCGTGTCCGTCGCGGTCGGGCTCTGGCTCGAACCCGTCTTCCAGACCGTCCTCTTCGGCCAGATCAATCTCGCCCTCGCGTGTCTTGTGCTGTGGGACCTGTCGAGGGCCGAGCATGCGATCGGGAAGGGCTTCGCGCTCGGTGTCGCCGCGGGCATCAAGCTGACCCCGGCGGTCTTCATCGTCTACCTGCTGGTGACCGGGCGGGTACGGGCGGGCCTCACCGCCCTCGCGTCCTTCACCGGCACGGTGCTGCTGGGCGTGCTCGTACTCCCGGCGGCCAGCGCCGAGTTCTGGACGCGGCGGCTCTTCGAGACCGGGCGGGTCGGCAAGCCGTGGATCGTCGACAACCAGTCGTTGCAGGGGCTGCTCGCGCGCGTGCTGCACACCCCGGAGCCGGGCGCGCTGTGGGCCGTGGCGGCGGTGGTCACGGCGGCGGGCGGACTGTGGACGGCGCGCAGGGCGTTCGCGGGGGCCGGGTCGGAGAGCTGGGGAGTGCTGGTCACCGCGCTGACGGCGCTGCTCGTGTCGCCGATCAGCTGGTCGCACCACTGGGTGTGGTGCGTTCCGCTGCTGGCGGTGCTGATCGCGGAGGGCCGGTTCCGGATGGCGGCGCTGGTCGGGGTGGTCTGGACGGCCCGCAGCTTCTGGGCCGTACCGCACGAGGGCGAACGGGACCTCCGGCTGCCCTGGTGGCAGCAGCCGCTGGCCTCGCCGTACGCGCTGTGCGCCCTGGGCCTGCTGGCCTTCGCGGTCTGGCGCGTCTGCACCGCGGCGGGCACGGCGCCGGTACGCGGCGGGGTGCTGGTCCCGTCGCCGCGTACGAAGTCGGGCTCGGGCGTGAGCACTTCGGCGGGGACGGGGTGAGGGACGGCGTGCCGGGCGGGATCCCGCCCAGCGCAAGGGTCCCGGCGCGTCGGCCCCTCAGTCCCCGGCCCCCCGGTCCCCCGG
>NZ_LATD01000531.1 GCF_000981895.1 Streptomyces odonnellii
TACCAGCACCGCCCCTCACCCGCCCTTCATGAACGCCCCCTCGCACACCCGCCGTACCCCCTCCTCGTCTCTCGCCGCAAACGTCAACTCACCCTCGGTGACGCCTCGATGACGCACTGGTCGGATCATCCTCCGCGCGTAACCCATGTGCCGCGACGCTCGTTGTGCGGGATGCAGGCTCCCTGCGGTCACGCCATGCCCGCAGCCACTCACTCAATCGTGTGGATGTGCTCAAGGCGTGCAACCTTCCGGACCCCCAGGGGAGTCGATCGTCATGACGAGAGGAGGTGCCGCCAGTGATCGCGAACGTTTCGGCACACCGGCGGGCGAACGCCTTCGCCCAGGCCCTGGAAGACCAGACGGTCCAGGGCGCGGCGGCCGGACAACAGCCCGCCGAGTCGGCCGAACCGGCCGAACAGGGGCGGCTGTTGGCTCTGGCGAAGGGCCTCGGCGAACTGCCGAAACCCACGCTGGACCCCGAGGTCAAAGTGGCACAACGGGCCCAGCTCGTGGCAGCCATGGAGGCCATGCTGCTGGAGGGCACAGCGGCCGGGGGGGTGTCCCCGGGCCCTACGGTCCCTGAGCAGCGGACCTCCGGCCGGGGCGCCCACCGGGCCTCCCGGTTCCGCAAGCTGCGCCCCAGATCCCGCTGGTCCAAGGGGCTCGCGGCCGGCGGGCTCACGGTCGGTGTGGCGGCGGGCGCGTTCGGCGGGGTGGCCGCGGCCAGTTCCGACGCCCTGCCCGGCGACTCGCTGTACGGGCTGAAGCGGGGCATGGAGGACTTCAAGCTCAATCTCGCGGACGGCGAGTCCGACCGCGGCGAGCTGTATCTCGACCATGCCTCGACCCGGCTCGGCGAGGCCCGGCGACTGATGGAGCGCGACCGCTCCGGCCGGCTCGACCACGAGTCCCTGACCGAGATCCGGCGCACCCTCAGCGGAATGAAGCACGATGCCGCCGAGGGCCACCGCCTGCTCCATCAGGCATACGAACGGGACGGCTCGCTCGGCCCGATCGCGACGCTCTCCTCGTTCTCCGCCTCGCACCGCGACACCTGGAACGGACTCCGCGACCGGCTGCCCGTACAGCTCACGGATGTCGGGGACGAGGTCAGTTCGGTGTTCGACGCCATAGACGAAGAGGTCGCGCCGCTCCAGTCCCTGCTGCCCCGCGCCCCCGAGACCCAGCAGGGCATCACCCGCCCCGGCGCCACCCAGGACTCGGCCGCCGCCGACCGTCCCGACCGCCCCTCGCCGTCCTCACCGAGTACGAGCGGCGCGGGCTCGCACCCCAGCGAGGAGGCACCGCACCCGCCCGGCCAGCACTCGGAAAGCTCGTCCGAGGAAGGCCTCCTCGGCGGCAGTACGGGCGGACTGCTCGACCCGCCGTCGAACAGCGCCACTCCGTCCCCGACCGAGAACCAGAGCAGTACGGAGCGCCCGGCCCCGGATGTCACCATCCCGCCGCTGCTGCCGGATCTGCTGCCGGGTCTGGGCATCAGGGCCGAGGACGCCGACTGACACAGCCGACGCGTCGCCCCGCGAGGCGTGGTGCTCCCCAAGCCCGACAGGAAGCGCCACGCCTCGCAACAGCCACAGCCACCGCACAGCGGCAACGGCAACGGCAACGGCAACGGCCCCAGAAGAACAGCAACCGCCTCAGAAGAACACCGAGCGGCGCTGCACCAACAGCTTGTACAGCGTGTGCTGGATCTGCTCCCGCACCTGATCCGTCAGATTGAACATCAGCATCGGATCGTCCGCCGCCTCCGGCGGATAGCCGTCCGTCGCGATCGGCTCACCGAACTGGATCGTCCACTTCGTCGGCAGCGGCAGCACCCCGAACGGCCCCAGCCAGGGAAACGTCGGCGTGATCGGGAAGTACGGAATGCCCAGCAGCCGCGCCAGCGTCCGCGCGTTGCCGATCATCGGATAGATCTCTTCCGCTCCGACGATCGAGCAGGGCACGATCGGCACCCGCGCCCGCAGCGCCGTGGACACAAACCCGCCGCGCCCGAAGCGCTGGAGCTTGTAGCGGTCGCCGAACGGTTTCCCGATGCCCTTGAACCCCTCCGGCATCACCCCGACGACCTCGCCGCGCAGCAGCAGCCGCTCCGCGTCCTCCGCACACGCCAGCGTGTGCCCGGCCTTCCGCGCCAGCTCATTGACCACCGGCAGCACAAAGACCAGATCGGCGGCGAGCAGCCGCAGATGCCGCTCCGCCGGATGGTTGTCATGGACGGCGACCTGCATCATCAGACCGTCCAGCGGCAGCACCCCGGAGTGATTGGCCACCACGAGCGCCCCGCCGTCCGACGGGATGTTCTCGATGCCCTTCACCTCGACCCGGAAGTAGTTCTCGTAGAACGGCCGGATCAGCGACATCAGGACCTGGTCGGTGAGTTCCTTGTCGTAGCCGAACTCGTCGACCTCGTACTCCCCCGTGAGCCGGCGGCGCAGAAACGCCAGCCCGCCCGCCACC
>NZ_LATD01000532.1 GCF_000981895.1 Streptomyces odonnellii
GCGGCGGTGCATCCCCGGGCCGGCGCCGCCCCCATCGGCGCCGGCCAGCGGATGCACCGCCGCCCCCCGGGCGCACCGAGCCACCCGGGCGGCTACCGCGAGCTCTCCGGCCGTGAGGTCGAGGTGCTCAGGCTGGTGGCCGAAGGACAGTCCAACAAGGCCATCGGCGTTTCGATGGGCCTGTCCGCGCTCACCGTCAAGAGCCATCTCGCCCGGATCGCGCGCAAGCTCGGCACGGGCGACCGGGCGGGAATGGTCGCTGTGGCCCTCCGTACCGGCATCATCCACTGAAGCGACTCCCGGTCCCCACCGCCCGTCGACGGAACGTTCCGTCGACGGGCGCCGTCCGTTCACGGATACCCTTGACAGGTGACCGACGCCCAAGAGACCGCAGCAGAGCCAGCACTGCGAACCACCGGGGGCCCGCGGCGGCAGCCGCTCATCGCACAGCCCCCGGCCGACGTCGAATCGGCGCCGATCCCCTTGCTGGAGCCCCGCGAGGGCATTCCGCCGGTGGTGGCCACCGAAGAAGCCCTGGCCGGGGTGATCGCGGCCTTCGCCGCAGGCACCGGGCCCGTGGCCGTCGACGCGGAGCGCGCGTCCGGTTACCGGTACGGGCAGCGGGCGTATCTCGTCCAGTTGCGCCGCGAGGGCGCGGGCACGGCACTGATCGATCCGGTGGGCTGCCCGGATCTCTCCGGTCTCGGCGAGGCCCTCGCGGAGACCGAGTGGATCCTGCACGCGGCCACCCAGGATCTTCCGTGTCTGCGTGAAATAGGCATGACGCCCACCCGGCTGTTCGACACGGAACTGGCAGGCCGGCTGGCGGGCTTCCCCCGGGTCGGGCTCGGCGCGATGGTCGAGAACGTGCTCGGGTACGCGCTGGAGAAGGGCCACTCCGCCGTGGACTGGTCGACGCGGCCCCTTCCCGAGCCCTGGCTGCGGTACGCGGCGCTCGATGTCGAGCTGCTGGTGGATCTGCGTGACGCGCTGGAGAAGGAACTGGACCGGCAGGGCAAGCTCGACTGGGCGCACCAGGAGTTCGCCGCGATCGCCTCGGCGCCGCCGCCCGCGCCGCGCAAGGACCCCTGGCGCCGCACGTCGGGAATGCACAAGGTGCGCCGGCGCCGTCAGATGGCGGTCGTACGGGAGCTGTGGAACACCCGGGACCGGGTGGCGCAGCGGCGCGACGTCTCGCCGGGCAAGGTGCTGAGCGACACGGCGATCGTGGAGGCGTCGCTGGCGCTGCCGGCGAATGTGCACGCGCTGACCGCGCTGCCGGGGTTCGGGCACCGGATGGGGCGGCGGCAGCTAGAACAGTGGCAGGCGGCGGTGGACCGGGCGCGCGCGCTGCCCGATACGGAGCTGCCGCAGCCGGGCCAGCAGGTCGCGGGCCCGCCGCCGCCGCGTTCCTGGGCGGACAAGGACCCGGAGGCGGCGGCCCGTCTCTCGGCGGCGCGGGCGGCGGTCTCGGCGCTGGCGGAGCGGCTGAACATGCCGCAGGAGAACCTGATCACGCCGGACACGGTGCGGCGGGTCTGCTGGGAGCCGCCGCGGGAGCGGACGGCGGAGTCGGTGGAGGCCGCCCTGGCGGAGCACGGCGCGCGGCCCTGGCAGATCGAACAGGTCGCGCCGCTGCTGGCGCGGGCGCTGTCCTCCGTACCGGCGGAGTAGCCGCGGGGCCCCGCGGGCCGGTGGCGACGGCCAC
>NZ_LATD01000533.1 GCF_000981895.1 Streptomyces odonnellii
CCGCCGCCCCGATCGCCCCGGGCACCAGCCGGACCACCGTCCGCTCGTCCAGGGCGGGATGGGCGTACGCGCGCGCCGTCAGCACATCGCCCTCGCCACCCCCGGCCCCCGCGGTGTCCCCGGAACCTCCGGCACTCCCGCGCCCCGAGGTGCCGTCGGCAGCCGCAGCGCTCTCAGTCCCACGGAGCGGCAGCACCGCGCCCGTCTCCAGCAGATCCCGCTCCCGGGCCTGTCCCGCCCGGGTCTCCCCGTCCCGCACTTCCGTGTCCGGCAGCGTGCCGCCCACCAGTCGACCGTTCACCGCGCCCCCTCCTCGTCGTTCTCGACCACACGGCCCGCGTACACCAGCGCGGCCATCCGCTCGCCCTCCGACCAGGCGACCGGCCCCACTTCGGCAAGCGGCAGCCGCCGCCCCGCCGCGTCACGCCACTCCAGCGAACCGGTCAGCGTCTCCCCGTCCGGATAGTCGTCCCCCACCCAGTACGCCGCCTCGACCTGCCGGCCCTCCTCCACCAGCGGGCAGACCGCATAGCCGCCGCGCACCCGGTAGCCGAGCGAGACCGCCCGGGTCGTGGCATGCCGGAGTTGTGCGAACTTCCCATTGGCGTACGCACGCCAGTCCTGTGCCGCCGCGCTCCCGGGCGCGTCCGCGGCCGGCGCCGGCCGCCGCCACACCTCACGGAACAACTGCTCGGCGCCCTGCTCCACACCGAGCTCGGCCGCGAACTCCCGCAGCTCCCCCAGGTCTTCGAGCAGCACCGGATGGGGTATCAGCACCGTCTCCACGCCGGCCGGATCCAGCCGCACCGAGTCCCCGTCCAGATCAACGATCCCCAGCCCGCGCACCGGATCCGCGTCCCGCAGAAAACCCGCCCGCGCCGAGTCCGCCGAGCCGTCCCCGGCCACCGGCGCCACCACCAGATCCCGCAGCGCCGACTGCCACGCGGTGTCCGGCCACACCCGCGCCAGCAGTGCCACCGGCACCGGCAGCGAACGCACCAGCCAGGTGTCCACCTGCTCGCGGCACTCCCGCTCGTGCCGCTCCAGCCACTCGGCCAACTGCCGCAGCCGTACCACCTCGGCGTCGTCCTTGAGCTTCGACGGCACCTGTTTCAATGTGCGGCCCGCGGCATTGCGACACAGCACCCGCGTGCCGTCCAGCGCGACTGCATACCCGCCCGACGTCTCGATCCAGCCCATGGCAGGACCCCTCCCCGACCTTCCGGTTCCGAACGCTCATCACAGTAGGTGACGGGTCTGACAACGCTCGTCCGAAGCCTGTGAGGCTGTGGAAAACCTCCGTCACGGCCGCGCAACGGCCCGGCAACCGAGGCCCGGCAGGATCGCCCCATGACCATCCAGGACCGGCCCGCGAACGACATCGACGACCATGGATCCGCAGGTCCCAGCCTTGTCGTCGTCGCTCACGGCAGCCGCGATCCGCGCACCCGGGCGACCATCGCCACGCTCCTCGACCGGGTCCGCGAACTGCGCCCCGGTGTGGATGTACGCCTCGGCCATCTCGGCATCGACGAGCCCCTGCTCTCCGGCACCCTCGCCGGTCTGGGCACCGGCCGCGCCGTCCTCGTACCGCTGCTGCTGAGCCGTGGCACCCACATCAAGCGGGATCTGCCGACCGCCGCGGCGTCCGCGCCCCGGCTCCACACCCGGATCGCCGCGCCGCTCGGCCCGCATCCCCTGTTGGTAGAGGTGCTCCACGCGCGACTGGCCGAAGCGGGCTGGCGAATGGACGCCACAAGCGAAAGCCGCGGTTCCGCCGACGCTCCGGGGGCCACCGACGCCCCGGCTCCCGCTGCCGCCGCGGGTGCGGGTATCGGCACTGGCACCGGTACGGGTCCCGCTGCCCGTACGAGACGAGGCGGCGCCGCGGTCGTCCTCGCCGCCGCCGGATCCCTCGACCCGGAATCCGCCGCGGACACCCGGCGTACGGCCGCACTGCTCAGCGAGCGGCTCGGCGGTGTGCCGGTCGTCCCCGCATACGCGTCCGCCGCCTCGCCGACCGTCCCCGAAGCCGTCCGCGCCCTTGCCGCCAGGGGCCACCACCGGACCGCTGTCGCCTCGTACTTCACCGCCCCCGGCCACTTCGCGACCCGCAGCGCCGCCGCCGCGCCCTGGATCGCCGCCGCCCCGCTGGGCGCCCACCCGGCGATGGCCCGGCTGCTGCTCCACCGCTACGACCAAGCGCGGGACGCCCCGTACGACCAGGCGCGGGACACCTCGTACGACACGGCCCACCGCCACCTGGCCTCCGCCTGGCCTGAGCCCGTCCGAGCCTGAGCCCAGCCCTCGAAGCCCGCGCGCCGACCGGCCCAGCACCGCCACCC
>NZ_LATD01000534.1 GCF_000981895.1 Streptomyces odonnellii
ACCATGCCCCCCGAGGACCCCGAAGCCTGGCTGCATTTCGACCGCCCCACCCAGGCCGACGAGATCGCCCTCGCCCTGTCCCTGCGCGTTCTGGCCCCCAAGAGCGCCGAATGGCGCCGCGGCCTCGCCGCAGCCCGCCGCTTCCGCCACACCCACCACCACCTCGACGTCCCGCAGACCTACGAAGACCCCACCGGGTACCCGCTGGGCCGCTGGCTGAGCTGGCAACGCCACCTGTACACCAAGGGCATGCTTGACGCCGTACGTGTCCAAGCCCTCGAACGCCTCGGCATCATCTGGAACCCCCGCCAGCAGGCCTTCGACCGCGCATTGGCCCACGCTGCCGCTTACGCCGCCCGCCACGGCCACCTTGCCGTCCCCGTCGAAGAGGTTCATGACGGCTTCCCCCTCGGCCGCTGGCTGGCCACCCAGCGCACTCGCGCCGCAATCCTCAGTGACCAGCGCGCCACCGCCCTCGCCGCCCTGGACCGGTGGTGGAACCCGCCCTGGCCGATCACCTGGCAACGGGCCTACCACGCCGCCCGTCAGAGCCTGACAGCCAACAAGACCGCTGGCGAAGCAGAGAGCTGGCTCAAGTCACAACGCGCCCGCTCCGGCGGCCTGCACCCTGAACAGACGTCACTGCTCAAAGAACTGGGACTGGTCGAACCGCCCGACACATCCGCCTCCCCGGCAAAGGACCGCCTCCCGGCGCGCGAACAGACCTTCCAGCGCGGGCTGGCCGCCGCACGGGCCTTCCAGGCACGCGAAGGCCATCTCGTCGTCCCTCAGCGGCACATTGAGGAGATCAACGGCGAAAAGGTACGGCTGGGGCAATGGCTGAGTAACCTGCGCCGACGCCGCTCCGGCCTCAGCCCGCAGAGGCGGGCAGCACTGGACTCACTCGACTGGTGATGGATGCCCAGCCTTTGGCACCGTTGGACGTGTCACTTCCCGCGGACAGCGCCGCGCTCTGACTCCTCGGCGAGGACTGAGCGGCCGTTCCGAACCGGATCATCGGGCCACATCTGGCGATCCGGCGGACGGTCGGCAGCCGGACGTACAGTGTCGGGGGCGTCGCTGCGGGGGCGCGGGCGGGGAAACGCAGGGCATCCCGCAGGTCGAAGGTGGGGCATGGACAACAGCGAGTACGACCAGTACGAGGCCATTGTCAGAGTTCGGAAGGGCGCGCGTTTCGCGCGGTCGAGGAAGACCGCGGGCGCTCATCGCGGCATGACACGTGACCCCGACACCAATCAGGTGGGTCAAGCCGAGATCTTCTTGAAGAAGGAGAACGAGCCGGATCCGGTGGCGGCGTACCCGCAAGGGTGGCTCGAATCTGACCGGCACGAGTCGGAGGCCCGAGCGCAGGAGCGTCGAGAGAACGCGGAGTTCTTCGCCGAGGTGCTCGTCCAGGTCGGCCTCATATTGGCGGAGAAGGCCGCGCCGCGCGTCAGGAAGTGGTGGCACGAACAAGCGCTTCCGGCAGTGAAGGCGAAGTGGAACGACCGGGCGCCCCCGTCAGTGAAAGTGACGTGGAGCAGCGTGGCACGCAGTCGCACGAGTGACCGCCGGGCTGAGGAGGACCTGCAAGGAGGCGTCACCGTTTCAGGGGATCAGCGGACGACCATGAGCGGCGCGGAGGCGCGGAAGCGGTTCACTGCGGCTGTGATGGCGAGAATATACAGCGATGGGCAGCTACGGCTGTTGCGCAACGCCCGGGTCGTGGACGAGGGAGAGGACGGTCCGGTGGAGCTGGGGGCGACGGACGATCTCACGCCTCAGCGCATCGGGGAACACGTCGCGTTGATGCTCGAGGCGGACCCTTCGCTGCTCGGCAAGGACACCCTGGCCGAACTTGAGAAGCTCGTCGCGGAAATTCGAGCCGACGGCGGCTACGTTCCCATCCCAACAGCGGAAGGTGCGCTGCCGCACGACGACGGGAACGACTGACGAGGGGGAAAGGGGCGACCGCGGTGGGCTGAGCGCCGGTCGGAGAGCCAAGTCGTCGAAATCGTCGAAGAGTCAAATGTCCTAAGAACTCCTAACACTCCACTCGGGCCGAGCACTGATGCACGCATGGCGCCGTTCGAGAGTCGGATATTTCACCATGAGACGCAAGGAGCGCCCTCGGCTGCCAGTCCGTTCTCCAGCGTCGTCCGCCACTGTCGGTCGGGATCGTCGTCCTTGCGTCGTACGGCCAGTTCCTCCAGCGCCTGTCGGTCACCCGCATCGGCACCCTGCCGTGCGAAACGCTCGGCCTGTGTGAACTCGCCTGCCTTTTCAAGTTGTTTGGCGAGCCGACCCGGCGCCCATGCCAGGGCCCTGTCACAGGCACGCCGCAGCAACGGCATGGCCTGTTCAGGGCTACGGTCCTGCGCCAGGCGACGCAGCGTCCGCGACCGCGGGCTGGCCGGGGCCTTCCACGGTGTAGCTGCGGGCAGCGCCGTGCAGTGTCCACTGACCAGCCTCCTCGGCTCGCCCTACCTGCTCGGCGCGCTCCATCAGCGTCCGTACAGCTTGTTCCACCCGGGCGGCCGCAGCCCGCTCCAACAGCACACGGCGGACATCGTCCGCCACCTCCTCGTCGTGCACAGCGTGGTGCGCCTGCACCCACAGCGCCCACTGCTGCCCCGCTCCGCCTCATGGTCCAGCAGTGCTTGTGCCTCCAGAGCACGCTCGCGCTCGCACAGCCGTCGCAGCAACCACTACAGAGCCCAAGGATTCCCAGGATCCGCAATGTCACCGAGCGTAGCGTCGCCTGCAGCCCAGCCCACCCCAGCGTCGCGTCCAGCAGGGCCATCAGCTGCCGCAGCACCCATGTCTCCCAGGGCGGCATGGGCAGCACAGCGGGGTCGAGGTAGTTGCTCAGGGAGCGGGGCCCTTCGAAGTCGATGAAGCACGCCAGCAGGCATGCCGCGGGGCCACCAGGCCCCGCCTCACACGGTTCTGCCGGCCCGTCAGGGCCGAGGCCCCGGCACAACCAAGGGGGGAGGGGAAACCGGATAATTGTCAAACAAACCCTTACGACATCACGGCGCCGCAGGGCGCCGACACACACCCAATCCCTGCCCGACAGGGCAGGGAACCCCCACCCATTTCCACACTCCACTGTCATGCCGCCAGGCATGACACCTTCAGACACATGACAGCGGGGCCGCCAGGCCCCGCATCGTCCGTTCCTGTTGGCCCGCCAGGGCCAACTCAGCCAACACACAGTCATGCCGCCAGGCATGACGACGCGTCACTCTACGGGCCGTCAGGCCCGTAGTTGGCCGCCAGGCCAACTTAAGAGC